>CAZOSU010000164.1:0-4901 GCA_964582515.1 uncultured Acetatifactor sp.
CCTCGCCAAGTGCCGACGTTTTTCAAGGGTCTCTAAAAGACATATCAATCCATCACAGAACCTATATTTTATTTTATATCGCAGCCTTCCGGCCACATTCTATTACGACAGCTTTTCAAAAAGGAAATAATCCACCTTCAGATTTCCGCCAGCTCTGTCACGCTTGTTAATGGCGAAGACACCGGCCTTTACACCAACCCAGCGTCCCGGGGTAGCCAGTACGGATTCGCCTACGGACTTGTACGCTTCTCCGTCCGTGCTGTAGGCATAGGAAACCACCTCTTCGTTCTGTACAGTCATGCGCAGGTATAAAGAATCTCCGCAGATGCTGTCGTATACCGTTAACACCTCATTATCCTTGGTCCATTCCCCAGTCATCTGTACCAGATTGCGCCTTCCGTCCATAACTCTTACAGCAAGCGCAGTATACACTCCCCCAAGGGAAATCAACCCCGCATAATCACCATCTGCAAGCTGAGAAATATCCAGCTTGGTAGTAATGGTAAATTCCGGTGCCGGCCACTTCTGTAACAAAAGATTACTCACATCACAGAGCTGCACGGCTGGTTTTACGGTTTGGGAATTCAGGATTAAATGCTCATTTTCCAGCTTATACCAATCATCCTTATAGTTGGCATTCCACTGCCACTGTAGTCCCAGCCTGTTCCCTAAGAAATCATCCGAATCCTCCGGCGAGCACACTTCATAGCTTTTTCCCACATCCGGCTTTTGGTAGGTAATAACCGGCTCACCACAGCCGTTTTCATCTTCGTTGATACCGATGATAGGCCAATCGTCTACCCAGCGCATAGGCTGCAGATGTATGATACGCCCTGCATTTCCCACATCCTGGAAGTGAATGAACCAGTCCTCCCCACTTGGAGTATCAATCCATGCGCCCTGGTGAGGTCCGTTAATCCCTGTATTTCCCTGATGAAGTACAATTTTCTCCTCATAAGGCCCATAAATATTCCTGGAGCGAAGCACTGTCTGCCAGCCCGGCTTTACACCTCCTGCGGGAGCAAAGATGTAGTAATACCCATTTCTCTTATAAAGCTTGGGGCCCTCGATGGTCGGCTGGGTAGCGTGTCCATCGTACACATGCATACCGTCGTCAAGTACATCTGTACAATCCGGCTTAATGGGGCTCATATGTAAAATACTCTTAAATCCAATACGACTTCTGGCAAAGGCTGTTACCATATATGCCTTCCCATCATCATCCCAGAAGGGACAAGGGTCAATCCAGCCGCACACCTTTCTTACACACACCGGCTCTTCCCACCCCTTAAATGGGTCGACGGTCTTGCACATAAAGATTCCCTCGTCGGGCATCGGAATAAAAACATAATAAAAACCATCATGAAAACGGATAGATGGTGCCCAGCTTCCACAGCCATGCACCGGTTTGTCATAATAATCAAACGGCAGCTTCTCCATACAGTAGCTGATAACCCTCCAGCTTACCAAGTCCTTGGAATGAAGCACCGGTACGGAGGGTGCATTACAAAAGCTGGAGGCTACCATAAAATAATCCTCACCTACACGAATCACATCCGGGTCGGAATAGTCCGTATAAAGTATTGGGTTGGTATAGGTTCCATCGCCGTTGTCGGCATTCCACATTTTTTTCATTGCAATATAGTCCTTTCTATTTTTCCACAGGGCGATAGCATAAATCCTTAAACTGCCCTGTTAATCTTTCTTCATATTCTCCGGAATAAGCATACACGCCTACCATTGCACCGGTAAAGCGCTTCCCCATCTTGATACCCTCGTCGCACAAATAATATACATTATCCAGCGTCACAAGCTCCTTAAAGGCTCCCCCTTTTGTCTTATAAGAAAAAGTTCTGCGCAGATAATCCGTATCCACCTTCAGGAATATCACCTCACCCTCTTCCACGGAAATATCTTCCCTTCCACTGCATCTTGTTTCCGTGCCAACATGCTCCTTCAGCTTAAGCACATATCCCTCCTCTGCTGCATAAAGGCCCATGGTCAGGTACGTGTTCTCATCATAATAGCAGGTAACTCCCAAATTCTGTCCTTCCTTAAGTGCAGGCACCCGAAGCCCTGTCTCAAAGGTGAACTTGAAATTCTCCTGTCTGCGTAAAAGAATATTCCGGGAGTGCATGGTGGATAGTGGCTTCTTACTGCCCAGCACCCGAAGAAAGCCTTCTGCAAAGGTATAAGCATTTTCCTCCGGTGCCCTGGGGGATACCCAGACGTTGCTCAACACTCCTTTTTCCAAATCATCCGTAATCTCCTGCGGTATATACTCCGGAAGCAGCGGTTTTTTCTGAAGTACGCTGGGGCCTTGTAAATTGTTCACCATGGGCCAGCCGTCGCTGTTCCACGTTATAGGGTCCATGGCAGTCTCCCTGCCCAGTATACTGTAGGAAGCATCTATCTGTCTGCCGCACAGGTACACCATATACCATTCTCCGTTTTGTGTCTGCACCGGTTTTCCATGTCCTGCCCGCTGAATACCTGCCCCCCCATCCATCTGGCGCATAATCGGATTATAGGGACAGGGCTCATAATTTCCAAAAAGAGTCTTTGACCTGGATACGGAAATCCTGTGTCCCGGCCCGGTTCCGCCCTCTGCCTGAAATAAATAATAGTAACCATCCTTTTTCAGTAAATGGGACCCCTCCGGTGCCCGCTTCTGGTGACCATAATATAAAAGCTTTGCCTCGGAGAGCTGCTTTTTCCCATCCGGACTGATTTCAAAAATTCTGGCCCCACGATTCAGAAGCATATATCTGCGTCCGTCATCATCCGTGAAAATGGAGGGGTCAATACCATCCTCGTCCAAAAACACCGGCTCCTCATAGGGTCCCTCCGGCTTGTCCGATGAAGTCACCATCTGCTTGCGATATACGGTTCCGTCATCATTCAAACGATAGGTTGCAGTAATATAGAACCTTCCCTCATAGTAGGAAATATCCGGTGCCCAATAGCCCCTGCCCCCCTCTAGCTCCTGCAAATATGCCCACTCCGGATTGGTAATGGCATGTCCGATGACTTCCCAGTGAATCAAATCCTTGGAATGAGATATGGGGATACACGGAAAATAAATAAAGGAGGAATTTACCATATAGTAATCCTCTCCCACCCGCACAATGGATGGGTCCGGGTGCATTCCGGTCAGAATGGGGTTGTGATACATATCCTCATATTTTGCCCCCACATAGTCCTCAAAATACTTCTCAATTTCTGTTAATTCTCTCTCATGGGCAATCTGAAAGGGTGTAACCAGATGCACATCTCCTCTTACAGGGGACATTCCCACCTTTTCCACCAGATACTTTACCAATTCCAAATTTCCTGACTCCGTACCATAGTGAAGCACATCCCTGTTTCTTTCATCCACCTCATTAAAGCTGGCCCTGGAGTACTCCACAATGTACTTCATCATGAGAAAATTACCCATCCTGGCAACATAAAAGGGTATCCACACCCCATCTATCTTCTCATCAATGCAGGCAGGCACTTCCGTAAGTCTCTGTTTCATCTGCTCTAAATCCTGCTGTAAAACACTTTCCTGAATCGTCATAACACCCTCCCAAATGTAAATGCTTACATAAAAATATGATACTACACTCCCCTATTTTTTTCCATACATTGTTTCTAAAAGTAGTTCACAAATCCGAGAACTGAACCGGGGCTGTGGGATATGGCAGGGTTAATTTTGAATATGGAGATATTTTAGATTTTCTTAGGCTGCTGTTCGGTAATTAAGGGAATTTGGGCATGGATGCCCAAATTAGGTTGCATTGTGCACGGACGCACATTGCAACCGACCCGTGGCATACTGTAGTCTGTATCAGCAGCCTTAGTAAATCTTAAATATCGGAGTCTGAAAAATTAACCCTGCCATATCCCACAGCCCCGGTTCAGTTCCCGGATTTCCAAATAAAAAAAGAGGACAACCCCGAAGGATTATCCTCTCAAAAAACTTTATTCCTCTTCTTTTTTGCGAAGGATGGTTGCGCCTGCAAAAGCAAGAGCCACACATGCCATTCCGATAACTACAAGAACAATAACGGATAATGCATTGTCTCCCATCTTAGGAGCCAAGGTGCTGATTACTGTATCTACAACACTATCTGTACCGGTTCCACTTCCTGAGCTTGCAGGAGTATTGGTAGGTGCAGGAGCTGCGTTGTCAACAGCGATTAATGCAAACTCACTAAAGCCGGTAACGATTGCACTTGCGGTATCACCATTTTCTTCTACATCCAGAAGCTCGGTACCATCAGCGCCATAGTGTACAAGCATTAGCTCCTTCCCCTTCATTTCTGCGGGAACATTGAAGCTGATACGTACAGGAGCCTTAAGCTCAGTTTCCTTATTTTCATCATCCACTAAGGTCATACCGAATACTACGGCACCGGAAAGCTGCTCATCGGTAACGCCAAGCTCCTTAGCCTTTTCCTTCTCTACAACATTAAGGTCTGCTGCTTCAACCTTCAGGTCTCCACCCTTCGGAACACTAAGAAGTGCATTTTCAATGCCGGTGACAGGAGATACAAAGCCCTCTCCGTTTACAACGTCAACAATTGCACCACCATTCTTTTCCTTGATTTCCTCTTCTAACTTAACCATTTCATCCATTGCATCTGTAGAAACAGTTGCACCGCCTAACCATAGGTCAGCTAAGTCTGCAACAAGACTTGTAATAATCTCTACAACCTCTTCAATGGACTTTGCACTTGCCAAAGCTTCCACAGCCTCTGTCACAGCTTCTACTACTTCTTCCTTGGTAACAGGTGCAGGAGTCGCGGTAGGTGCTGCAGTAGGTGCCTCGGTAGGTGCTGCAGTAGGTGCCTCGGTAGGCGCTGCAGTAGGTGCCTCGGTAGGTGCTGCAGTAGGTGCCTCGGTAGGCGCTGCAG
>CAZOSU010000164.1:5001-6141 GCA_964582515.1 uncultured Acetatifactor sp.
TAGGTGCCTCGGTAGGTGCAGGTTCTTCTGCGGTCTTAGCATCCATTATATCAGCAATTTCGCCTGCGGATAATGCAGTTGAGTAAATTGCCACATCATCGAACATATAGGAAGAATCGTTATCTGCCCAATCCCATGCCTGGTTACCACCAAGACATACATATGTAAGGTCTGTTCCACCGGTAAAGATACCTGCTGCGCAGTTGCCTGCTGCATCGGATACATTCCACTGGTTCATCACTACGCCATCCACATATACCGTTACTAAAGACTCAGTAATGGTAAGTGTATAATAGTGCCATTCCTTATCATCCAGCCATACGGTACTAATTTCGTTAGAACCATCTACATTTTCAGCATCTGATAAATCCGTATAACCGGCACAGTTAATCTGTGCAATCAATCTGGACTGTGCAATCATCATTGGCCAGGTGTTTCCTGTCTCAGTAGGTGCTGCACCATATGCTGAGAATAACGGAGTCCAGAAGTAATCGGTTGCATCTGCCACATTCACCCAGAAGCCTACAGACAATTCCTTATTACCTGCTGCTACTGCATTTGCGATAGAATCGCTTGGTAATAATAAGTAATTGGTACGAACGCCCTTTTCTCCGGTTGCATTGTGATATACCTTACCGAAGTTTTCATCTGCGTCGTCTTCTAAAGCACCGGTTCCTACTACTATAGAGGTACCGAAGCCCTTTTCAAAATCATTAAAGTAAGTCTTGAAGCCTTCCACTACAGAGTATTCACGATCCTCTCTCACTGCCGGTGCCTCTGTAGGAGCAGGGGTAGCGGTAGGTTCAGGAGTCGCGGTGGGCTCAGGAGTAGCAGTAGGTTCAGGAGTAGCAGTAGGTTCAGAATCCTCTGTCGCTGCATCCTCCTTTGCATTCATTACGTTTGCAATCTCTTCCGGTGTAAGAACGGTTGAGAATAAGGATACCTTATCAAACATGTAGGAAGCATCGTTATCTGCCCAATCCCATGCCTGGTTACCACCAAGACATACATAGTCAAGATCGCCACCACTAGTGAATAATCCTGCGATTGTTGCACCATCGCCACCATCTAAGGTCCACTGGTTCATTACCTTACCATCCACATATACGGTCACCTCGTCCTGTGAATAGGTTGCGGTAT
>CAZOSU010000165.1:0-6054 GCA_964582515.1 uncultured Acetatifactor sp.
AGGCTTTAGGTTCTGAATGGCAAATAACAGCGAAATGGCTGTCAGCGCCTTTTCTCCACCGGACAACTGCATCATATTCTGCAGCTTCTTTCCCGGTGGCTGGGCGATAATACGGATACCTGCCTCCAGTACATCCTCATCCTCCATCAGCTCCAAGGTTCCCTTACCGCCACCGAAAAGCTCCTTAAATACCTTATCAAACTCTCTGGATATCTCTGCAAACTTCTCGTTAAACTGCTTTCTCATGGCGCTGTCCAGCTCTGCAATGATGCCCTCAAGCGTCTTCTCCGCCTCCACCAAATCGTCATGCTGGGTCTTCATAAAAGTATAACGCTCCATCAGGTTTTTGAAGTCCTCAATGGCATTTACGTTTACATCCCCCAGCTTCTTTATCTGGTCCTTTAAGGATGCGATATCCTTCTTCATGGCCGGCAAATCTGTCATACTCTCATCCTTAATACCTGCCGCATCCGTAAGGGTAATTTCATATTCATCCCACATGTAATTTATCTGGTTTTCAATGGATTCCTCCAGACGCTTCTTCTGTTCATTCAAACGATATACTTCCTTATCCAGGATGTTCATCTGCTTTGACAGCTCTTCACGTGACGCAAAGAAATTCTTCTGCTTACCGGCCAGCTCCTCCTTCTTAGAGATGCTTTCCTTTAATTTCTGTTCATTCTCCGTCTGTGCAGCAAAGGATGCTTCAATGGTCTTTTGTATTTCCACAATATTGTTCTGCCTTGTTTCTACATCCTTCTCATTCTTGATAAGCGCTTCTTCGATTTCTGCAAGCTCTCCTTCGAAACGTTCTGTTTCTCCTTCGATACGATCCACATTACTCTGCTGGAAGGTCTGCACCTGCAGCATCTTTTCCACCTTTAAATCCCACTCTGTCACACTCTGGGATGCCTTCGTTTCTTCCAGATGGCACTCCTCCAGATTCTTCTGGAATATACGTATTTCTTCTTCTACTCTACCCTCCAGCTCCTCGCTATCCTGTAGCTCCTTTAAAATACGCGCCTTACCATCTCTAAGCTCTGTAATCTGGGCTTCAATATCCTTCTGCTCCTGCTTCATGGAATCATAGCCCTGCTCCTCCTCCGCCAGACGCTCTCTGGCAGCAGTGAGACTGATTCTTGCGGTATTCTGCTCAATGGACTTCTGATTTATCTTCAGCTTCACATTTTCAATATCCATACGAAGCCTGTTTCTACCACTTTTTGTCTCTTCAATTTCCTGATTGATGCCTTCAATCTTCTCCGAAATCGCCTTTACCCTCTTTTCCAGTGCATCGATTTCACGACGCCGTCCAAGAAGGTTGCTGTTATTCTTAAACGCACCACCGCTGATAGCACCGCCGGGTACCAAAAGCTCCCCTTCGATAGTTACCATACGGATACCATAGTCAAACTTTCTGGCAATCTTCACCGCATTGTCCACATTGTCCACTACCATAATACGACCCAGCATGGCCTTTGCCACATTCCCATGCTCCGGTGCAGTACTTACCAGCTGGTCCGCCATACCGATGACACCCTTTTCCTTTAGTGCCTCCGGATTTTTAAACTCCTGGGGGTTGGTGATGCTGGTAAGAGGCAGGAAGGTAGCTCTACCTCCTTTATTCTCTTTTAAGAATCCAATCATCTTCTTTGCGGTTTCTTCATTATCGGTAACAATATTCTGAATATTACCGCCCAGAGCCGTCTCAATGGCAGTTTCATACTTTCTGTCAACCTTGATGATGTCTGCCACCACGCCGATAATCCCCGGCACAGACTCCTTCTGCTCCATAACCTTTTTAACACTGCCACCATAACCGTCATACCGCTCTGCAATGTTTAAAAGAGCTTCCAGTCTGGACTTCTCCTGATGGTACAGTGTTTGATTCTCACGCAGCTCGTTGTCCTTCCCCGCAAGCTTTTCACGAAGGGCTACCAGCTCCTGCTCCATCCGCTTCTGGTCTGCATTCATCCCGGAAATTTCCTGCGAAACGGCTTCAAACTGCTCCTCCAGCTTACGAATTCCTTCTGCTCGTTCCGCCTCATCGGACTTTGCACGCAAAATTCGGGAATTCAGCTCTGCCTTACGAATATTTACCTGCTCCATCATGGTATCAAAGCGTCCGATTTTAGACTTGATGGTAGCACGCTGATTCAGCTCATCAATACGGGTCTGGTTTCCTGCTTCGATTTTGCTGTTTAAATCCGCAATCTTATTCTGAATTTCCTCCAAGGACGCTCTCGCCTTATCGCGGACAGCACTAATTTCCGCTACCTGTCTGTCAATATCCTCTTTTTCAGATAAGATGCCTGTTTTATCTTTATTTTTGTCTGCAATCTCCGCCTCTACTGCCGCCTTACGATTACGCAAATGAGCCTCATTTAAGCCTGCAGAATTAATCTGCTCCTTTAAGACATTAATCTCACCCTCTAAGCGCCCTCGCATCAGCCCGGTATCCGTCACATAGCTTCTGGCCTGCTCAATGGCCTCATCCAGAGCCTCGATTTCATTCTGAATATGGTCATACTCTTCCTTAATGCCCTCGTACTTTTCCGTTGTTTCCGCCAGATTGTCACTTGCAAGCTTAAGCTTTTCATCCTCCAAAAGGAGCTGTTCACGGATACGTTTGTTTTCCAAAAGGAAGACATTTACATCCAGATTTTTTAAATCTTCCTTCTTCTTCAGATATACCTTCGCCTTTTCTGACTGTCTTTCCAAGGGCTCAATCTGCTTTTCCAGCTCGGATAAAATGTCCGTAACACGCACAAGGTTCTGCTTCTCATTCTCCAGCTTCTTCTGGGCAGAGGACTTTCTAAGCTTAAACTTTACAATACCGGCAGCCTCATCAAAAAGCTCCCTTCTTTCCTCCGGTTTTCCGCTTAAAATCTTGTCAATCTGTCCCTGTCCGATAATGGAATACCCTTCTTTACCGATACCTGTATCATAGAAAAGCTCATTCACATCACGCAATCTGCACACACTGCCATTAATCAGGTACTCACTTTCACCGGAACGATATATTCTACGGGCAACTGTCACTTCATCGTAATCAATGGCCAGCTGATGGTCGGAATTATCCAGAGTGATGGCCACATAAGCATAGGAAAGAGGCTTACGTGTCTCGGTACCGGAAAAAATAACGTCCTGCATGCTGGCACCACGAAGCTGCTTAATACGCTGCTCCCCAAGTACCCAGCGAACCGCATCGGCTACATTGCTTTTTCCACTACCATTTGGTCCCACAATACCGGTAATACCATTGTGAAACTGAAAATTAATCTTATTCGCAAAGGATTTAAATCCATGTATTTCAATACTTTTAAGGTACATGCTTCCCTCTTTCTTAAGCTTTTTTCTTATTGCGTAGCACCAAAAGTGCTTCATAGGCTGCCTGCTGTTCTGCTGCCTTTTTGGTTCTGCCACTGCCGCTGCCTACTACATCTCCGTCAATCACCACTTCCACACAGAAGGTCTTACTGTGTTCCGGACCGTACTCATCAGTCAGCCGATACTGGAAATCCTTTTTAAGCTTTCCCTGAATGTATTCCTGTAAATTTGTCTTGCTATCATAGAACAATTGCTTATCCTCTAAATCGGACAGAATGAACCGATAAATAAAATCCTTGGCACACTTCATTCCGCCATCTAAGAAAATTGCTCCGATAACAGCTTCCATCGCATCTGACGTAATAGAATCCCTGGTTCGGCCACCGGTGCTTTCCTCTCCTCTTCCAAGAAGTAAAAACTCTCCCAGCTCCAAATCTCTGGCACAGAAGGCCAAAGAAGGTTCACATACCATGGAAGCCCTCATCTTTGTTAACTGTCCTTCCGGGACAGCCGGATACTCATTGAATAAAAACTCACTGGATACCAGTTCTAAAACTGCATCACCCAGGAATTCCAATCTCTCATAATTTTGAAATTTATTAATCTTTTGCTCGTTAGCATAAGAACTGTGAGTCATTGCCTGCCGTAGCAAAGAAATATCATTAAAGCTATAGCCAATGCGCCGCTCCAGCTCCTGCATCGTATACTTCCCGTTCATTTTGCATCTCCTTTTTTGCATCTAAGAAAAATATCCCCACCGCATCTTTTGAACAAAATGTTCAATGTAGATACAGTCGGGATACTCTTTAAGTACTAATTGGTTGCGTTCTTAATTAATTCAACTGCTTCTTCTACAGTGGTAATTTTCTCAGCCTTTTCCGCAGGGATTTCGATATCAAATTCTTCTTCGATACCCATGATAATCTGGAACACATCAAGAGAGTCTGCCCCCAAATCATCCATAAACGTAGTCTCCATGGTAATCTCCTCAGGATCCACATTTAATACTTCTGCGATTACTTTTTTTAACTTTTCAAATTCCATAACAGTTCCTTTCTTAATCCGCTAATGTGATTTTCTCTCTTATTTTTTCATTTATATTCTGCTCCTTGAATGTTAGACATTGAAGGATTGAATTTTTGATTTCAATAGCCTTGCTGTTACCGTGTGTTTTCACCACCAGGCCATTTAAGCCAAGCATGGGCGCACCGCCATACTGCTCTGTATCAAAGCTTTTTAAGGTCTGCTTCAGCGCAGGCTTCACTAATAAGGCGCCGATTTTACTGCGCAGCGAAACCATCATGCCTTCTTTAATCTTCTTCATAAAGGCCGCGCCTACGCCTTCATAGGTTTTCAGTATAACATTACCGGTAAATGCCTCACATACAATAACATCTGCTACGCCGCTTGGAATATCTCTGGCTTCCACACTACCGATAAAATTAATCTCAGGCAGACTCTTAAGGAGGGGGAACGTCTCCTTTACCAGAGCATTCCCTTTCTCTTCTTCCGCACCGATATTTACAATTCCAACCTTGGGATTCTTAATACCCATAACATTTTCCATGTAAATGGAACCCATCTTGGCAAACTGTACCAGATGGGATGCTCTGGCATCCACATTTGCACCACAGTCCACAAGCAGACTGACACCATTTAAAGTAGGAATCAGCGGAGCAAAGGGTGGTCTCTCCACTCCCTTAATACGTCCCACTATCAGCTGACCGCCAACCAAAATAGCACCGGAGCTTCCTGCCGATACGATGGCATCACAAGTACCATCCTTCACCATATTCATTCCTTTTACGATGGAAGAATCCTTTTTCTTACGAATAGCCATTACCGGTGGCTCTGCCATCTCGATAACCTCTTCCGCATGGACTACCTCCAGCTGACTTCTTTCATATGTATAATTTTTAAGTTCTTCTAAAATAAGCGGTTCCCTGCCAACCAAGAAAACTTTAATATTCTTGTTCTCATTAATCGCTTCGATAGCACCCTTTACAATCTCCTTTGGTGCGTTATCGCCACCCATGGCATCTACTGCAACATTAACCATCGTCGTCCTCCTTATGCCCTTGTAGGCACCTTATTTAACTATACTAGACACATTCTCAAAAATCAAGTCAATCTTTCGCCTATTTTTACACGAAAAAAGGCTTTCTCCCTTTTGGGAAAAAGCCCATTTGTTCGTAATCATCTTACAAATTAATCAACAGCTACAACCTGCTTCTTGTTGTAAGAACCACAAGCCTTACAAACTCTGTGAGGCATCATAAGCTTGCCGCACTTGCTGCACTTTACTAAAGTAGGAGCGCTCATTTTCCAGTTTGCTCTTCTCTTATCTCTTCTACTCTTAGAAGATTTATTCTTAGGACAAATAGACATCGTTACACCTCCTTATTCGCATTGAAGATATCTTTTATTGCTGCCATACGAGGGTCTGGTACGAATCTATCGCATCCACAATCTCCTTCGTTCAGATTCCTTCCGCATACCTTACATATGCCCTTACAAGTTTCCTTGCAGAGAATCTTCATTGGCCAATTTAATAAAATTTCATTGTACACAAAAGTCTCTACATTAAGCTGATAGCCTTCCATGAAGTCGAGTTCGTCGTCCTCCCGGTCACCTTCCTCCTCCGAACTATCTGCTGCGGTATCCGGTGAAGCAACTTCCCTCTCAAACTTCAAGTTAAGTATCGTAGGGACTTCCTCCAGGCAT
>CAZOSU010000166.1:0-6041 GCA_964582515.1 uncultured Acetatifactor sp.
CGTTGTGAAATATGCAAGGAAGGAGAAATGGGATGAGATACGAAGAATTAGTAGAAAATGTAAGAAATGCCACCAGAAATATTAAAGTCAGCAGAGGTGTGGGGCATGTTGCTTTCCAGTTTAATGTGGAGGGTGAGGGAGAAGGTGCCTTTTATCTGGAAATTGCGGATGGAAAGATTAATGTGGAGCCCTACGAATACTATGACAGGGATATGGTGATTGTGACCACAGCAGATGTAATTATGCAGATGCTGGAGGGTTCGTTGCAGCCAAGAGTGGCTTATACCAGGGAGCTTCTCAGAATTTATGGGGATGTGGAGTATCTGGCCATACTTCCCCTTGGAAGGTCTTCTTAGAGAAAGAATGGTAAAATATAGTTAGTATAGGTGGAGATTGTATGAAGGGACTAAATCGTACACAACTAAAATTAATTGCCATATGTGCTATGGTTTGTGATCATGTGGCATGGGGCTTTGTAGAATTTTGGAGTCCTCTGGGGCAGATAATGCATATTATCGGAAGGCTGACCATACCCATCATGTGCTTTTTTGTAGCAGAGGGCTTTCGCCATACCTCCAGTGTAAAAGGGTATCTGGGTCGTTTAGCGCTGTTTAGCGTAATTACTATGTTACCCTTTTATCTGTTTTTTGGAGAAATGTATGAATACCGGCAGAATATTATTTTTGATTATCTGCTGGGAGCAATGCTGCTTGCAGTGCTGGAAAGCAAGCGCTTACATATTTGGCAGAAGACTTTGCTTGGAGCAGGGCTTTTTGTAATATCGGCTACAGTTGGTGGCTGGGTCATCATGCCCATGCTGTATATTCTGGTCTTTTATTATGTGAAGGAGTTTAAAAAGCAGGCCATTTGGATAGCCGGGCTTACGGTGATGCTGGAAATATTCTTGATTGTGGCAGTGGAGCTAAATCGTATATGGCATTTTTCAAAATACGACTGGCCCTGGTATGATAAGCTGTATTTTCTGGGCTTTATTTTGCCGCTGTTTTTCCTTAAGTATTACAATGGAGAAAAGGGAAGGTCTGTTTTGGGAAGATACTTTTTCTATCTGTTTTACCCCGGGCATTTTCTGGTGCTGGCACTCATCAAGGCGGTGATAGGTGGTCTGAGTATTTATCAGATTTATGTGGGACTTCATGTAATCGCGTTGCTTGTATGTGTAGGAATACTGTTTCTGGTATTGTGGGCAAAGCCCTCCAGAGGTCAGAGTGGAACCCTGCTTTTGGTGGCATCCGGATGTATGTATAACTTCGGATTTTTGGTGGAGATTACCTCCGGAAACGTAGGTGGCTTCTATGCAGGTACATTAATGCAGTATTTTGGGGAATGTACTTTGATGATTGGGTTTACCATGTTTGTGGCGGAGATGTGCCGCAGGGAGATACCTGCATTTATTTATGCTTTAGAGGTTCTGGTGGGTGTTATTATCATGTGGATGCTGTTTACTACCAGAGAGAATCAGTTTTTCTATACTTATATTGGTATGAACGATAAGGGACCCTTTCCAAGGCTTGTGCTAGAATACGGCTGGGGCTTTGCGGTATTTGCTGCTTATATGGCTGTCGTATGTGTGGCGTGCTTTGCCATGTGCATTCTGGGGGTATGTAAGTCCGGTGGTGTGGAAAGAAAGAGAATGCTTTGTACCGCCATTGCTATCGCTTGTCCATGGCTTCCCAATGCCATTCGTGCTACTGGGATTACCGGGGGCTATGAGATTCCCTGCTTTGGTATTATGGGAGCAGTCATTTTAGTTGGTTTGGCACTTACCAGATATGGGTACTTCGACTCTATTGCCCTGGCAGGGGAGAATGCCCTAAGTCATGGGCAGGAAGGTATTATGGTTATCAATAACCATGGTGTGATTACCTACTTTAATAACCGGATGCAGGAGGTGTTCGGACAGCTGGAGCTGAAGAAAAATGCTTATAAAAATGAAGGATTAAGGGATATTTTTCAGGGAAAGGTTAAGACACTGGAGCTCAATGACAGAATATATGAGATGCGTGTGGAGCCTTTGAATGAAGGCGGCTATGTGCAGGGGCAGATGCTTTGGATGCTGGACATTACCGAGCACCATAGGATGCTGACCCAGATTAGTGACCTGGCTCATAAGGATTCTTTGACCGGTATCTATAATCGAAGCTATTTTATAGAGCTTTTGGAGGAATATCTGCAGCAGGGCGGAAGTGGTAGTTTGTTTATGATGGATTTAAATCATTTCCGGCAGCTGAATGATAGGTTTGGACATCAGGCCGGTGATGATATTTTGGCAAGATTTGGCAAGGTACTGCTGTCACAGGGAGAGGGAACACTTTCCTGCAGAGTCGGTGGTGATGAGTTCTGTACCTTTTTTAAAGAAGCAATTGATGTAAAAGAGCTGGAGATGCTGGCAGAAAAAATTTTGGCAGATTTTAAGCATGAGACCATGGGAGAGAAATATGGTGATATTGTCAGTGTATCCTTTGGTATTGCCAGAATTATTGAAGCAGCGGACAGAGATTTTGAGGCATTGTACAGTAATGCAGATAAAGCATTGTATGTGGCAAAGAACAGAAGTAAAAATGCCTGGTATATTTTGTAGGAAAATGTGAGTGGGGGACAAGGTATGAAACATTTTCAAAAAATTGTATGGGTTGTGATGGCGTTTTGTCTGGTGCTATTGATTTTTGTAGTGGTGACATTCAGGGTGGATGATATGACTTTGTCCAAAGGGGACAGCTATGAATTTAACCTAGGATGGACGATGACCTGGCAGGATGGAACGGTTATGGACATAAAGACACTCCCCTATCTGGGGCAGAGTATGCCAGGAGAGGCAGTGCTGTTTGAAAACACAATCCCCAGGGAATACTTCGGCAAGACCATGGCCTTTTTGTCAGCGGACAAGTCCCTGAGGGTATGGATGGATGAGGAGCTGGTCTATGAGTTTGGGATTTCTGATGTGAGAAGCTTTGGACATACGCCGGGAAGTGTATACAATTTCATTGATATTCCTCATGATTTATCGGAGGGAAGGGTGCGCATGGAGATGCTGTCACCTTACGAGGATTATGCAGCCCGGGTAACTGCCATTACAGTAGGCGAACGAGATGTGCTGATACTGCATTTACTACAGGACAATCTGTCACATATTATTTGTAATGTGGCAATATTAATATGCGGTATTATTTTTCTGGTACTGTTTTTTATACGTCTGGCATCTAAGCAGGATACCGGTGGAATGCAGTATTTGTGCGGATACTGTACGGTGGCCTCACTATATTATTTTGTAGAAACCAAGGTGCTGCATATTTTTTATGGTAATCAGACTTTTTATTCTGTACTGGTATTTTTATGTCTGATGTTGATTCCCTTTTTTATCGCTCTGTATTATGCAAATGGGGTATTGGGGACATTTAAAGTACGATGGAGAATTCTGCTTTCCTTAATATGCATTAATATCTCTGTGCAAATGGTATTGCAGTTGACGAATTTGGTTGATTTTATGGACATGGCATTTTTTTCCCATGGATTAATTGCATTGACCGTTCTTATAGTGGCAGTGTCTTATCTGCAGATTATGAAGGAGAAGAGGGATAGGAGCATACTATGTGGTATGCTGGGACTTTTGTTCATGGGCATCGGTGGAACCATTGATATTGTGCGCATGTACGTGGTGGCTGTAGGAGATATGGGGAAATTCAGTCGTCTGGGAACGGCATGCTTTAGTGTGATTATGCTGTATCAGCATCTTGGACAGGTGATGAAAGGCTATGCCCATAATGTGGAAGAAAATGCCATGCTTCTTAAGCGTGAAGTCGAATTAATGGAAAAGAAGAATGAGCAGCTGAAAAGAGCAAATGAGCTGGCGGAGGAGGCAAGGCAGGAGGCATTGTCGGCGAATGCAGCTAAGGGAAAGTTTTTAGCTCATATGTCTCATGAAATCCGTACTCCTATTAATGCAGTACTGGGTATGGATACCATGATTCTCAGGGAAACCAAGGATATGCACATTAAGGAATATGCTTTGGATATTCAGAATGCGGGACAGAACCTTTTGGCACTGATTAATGATATTCTGGATTTTTCCAAGATTGAATCAGGAAAACTGGAGATTATTCAGGTGGAATATGATTTCAGCAGTCTGATACATGATATCTCCAACATGATAAGTGCAAAGGCGAAGGGAAAGAATCTGGAGCTAAATATTCATGTGGATGAAAAGCTCCCTTCAAAGCTACTGGGAGATGATGTGCGTATTCGCCAGGTGCTGGTAAATCTTTTGAATAATGGTGTGAAATATACCCAGCAGGGAAGTGTCTCCTTAAGTGTGGACGGTCGGATAGAGGGCAGAAAAGTAGTACTGGATTTTGCAGTGCAGGATACAGGTATCGGGATTAAGCAAGAGGATATTTCCAAGCTTTTTAAAGAGTTTGAGAGAATTGAGGAGAAGAGAAACCGTAACATAGAGGGGACGGGACTGGGCATCAATATCACTACCCAGCTGCTTCTTTTGATGGGAAGCCGGTTGAATGTGGAAAGTGTCTATGGGAAGGGCTCTAAGTTTTTCTTTACACTGGAGCAGCAGATTGTGGATTCCACACCCATCGGAAACCTGGAGGCCCGAATCAGGGAGCAGTCGGTGGAATATACCTATACCTCTGCTTTTACTGCACCGGAAGCCAATATTCTGGTGGTAGATGATAATCTGGTGAATTTAAAGGTGTTTGTCAGTCTGCTTAAGCACACGAAGGTGAGTATAGATGTGGCAGACAGTGGCAAGGCATGCTTGGAGCTGGTGACGCAGAAGCATTATGACTTGATATTCTTAGACCATATGATGCCGGAAATGGATGGAATAGAGACTCTGCACAGGATGGAGGAGCTGGCGGATAATAAATGTAGTGGATGTCCTGTGGTGGCACTTACGGCAAATGCCATTACCGGAGCCAAGGAGATGTATTTGGCGGAGGGCTTTGATGCCTTCTTACCCAAGCCTATTAACCCGGAGAAGCTTGAGCAAATGATTCTGAAGCTCTTGCCCAGAGAGCTGCTATGCTTTGATGTGGACGAAGAAGATTTAGTGGAGATAAAGGCGGAGCCGACAAGGTCGGAAGCTGCTTTGGAGCCGGAACTGCCCATGGTGGATGGTATCGACTGGAGCTACGGCAGTATGCATTTACCGGATAAGGAACTTCTTCTGGGTACTGTCAGCAGCTTTTATAAAATGCTGGATGCGGAAGCCGATGCTCTGGAGGGCTTTTATCAGAGGCTGGAAGTGGAGCCGGACATGGTGAACCAGTATCGTATCAAAGTGCATTCCATGAAAAGCTCTGCAAACCTTATCGGTGCCATAATGCTGGGCGGAATGGCAAAGCTTTTGGAAAACGCAGCTAGGGATGGAGATGTGGTAAGGATTCATGCCTTACATGATATTTTCTTACGAGAATGGCGGAGTTATAGGGAGAAGCTTCAGGAATGTGTGCCTGAGGCTGTAGAAGAGGAAAAGGAGACCATAGCAGATTACTCTGCTGTAAGTGGTTATCTGGAAATGCTAAAAGGAGCACTGGATGATTGTAATGTGGATGTGATGGATACTCTTATGGAGAAGCTGGATGGTTTTGTGTATCCTGAGGATTTGCAGGAGAAATTGGACCTATTGAAGGTTTGTGTGATGAATCTGGACAGCGATGAAGGAATCCCTCTGATTGAAAAAATGCAGGCGGAAATGGAGAAAATGGCATAATTTGTCCGTGGGAACGCATAGAATATGCAGAGTGGAAATGTGTGAGGATGCTTATGCCGGAGGGTGCAGAAATATACGTAGTACAGCCCGGTGATACGGTGGATGGTATCGCCGGAAGATTTGGTGTAAATGTATGGAACATTATAGAGGATAATCAAATCGTTTTTCCTTATGCGCTTGCTGTTGGGCAGGCGCTTTTTATTGATTTGGGGACAAAGATACCACAAGGAACGCTACGGGTATCCGGATATGCCTATCCCTTTATCAGTGGGGTGCTTCGGCAGACGCTGCCCTATCT
>CAZOSU010000167.1:0-6031 GCA_964582515.1 uncultured Acetatifactor sp.
CCGGTCATCTGGGTGAACTGCTCTCTTGCCTCGATACCTACCACGCTCTGGAAGTCACGTACCATCATAGGGAATGGATGAGGACCAACAACAGAGCCGATACAGTAGATAGCGTCCTTGTATTCCTTGCTATAGGCATCAAATGCAGCATCTACAGCTTCCTTCAGCGTTTGCAGACCATGAGTAACCTCTACTACATTGGCACCTAAAATCTTCATTCTGGCTACATTAGGAGCCTGCTTCTTAATATCCACAGAGCCCATATAAATATCACACTCAAGACCAAAATAAGCAGCTGCGGTTGCAAGTGCTACACCGTGCTGTCCTGCACCGGTCTCTGCGATGATTTTCTTCTTGCCCATATATTTTGCAAGGAGTGCTTCACCCATACAGTGATTTAATTTGTGTGCACCGGTGTGGTTTAAGTCCTCACGCTTTACATAAAGCTGTACATTTCCAAGCTTATTGGAAAGTCTCTCAAGGTGAGAAATCGGGGTGGGTCTGCCCTGGAAATCTTTACGGATACGGCGAAGCTCGCTGATGAATTTTGCTGACTTACAGATGGTGAAATATGCTTCTGTAATCTCATTCATGGCATCCTGAAGCTTGGGCTCTATAAAGGAGCCGCCGTACTTACCAAAATAGCCGTTTGCATCCGGATAATTTTTAAAATAAGTGTCGAATTCAATTCCATTATGTATCATGCTGTTATTTCCTCCTAAGCATTTTGTGACATTTCTTTTAATTTCTGAAGTAAATCAAGATCATCCTGTGTAATCTTAATATTGGTCTGCATCTCTCTTCCTTCGGGAGTGACTACCTTACATTCTAAGATGGTGCCTTCGTTTAAACCTGCCTGTGCCACAGCCGACACAAACTGGAAAAAACGTGGATGATTGTTCTTAAACCTTTCAAAATCATTTTTCAACCCTAAAAGCTGCATTGGATTAAGTGCCATTTTCAAATTCCGTCCTTTTAATTTTGTACGAGAATCAGGGGATTCTCTCTCTTATTCATCATATCCTCTACCCCCTTAAAGGTCTTGTAGGCCATATTCCAGACAACCTTTTCGCTGTAGAAGGCGGTATGAGGTGTCAGAAGAACATTGGGGAAAGAGCGTAAGACAGCCATCTGTCTGTTGGCAATGGCATCTCCCACACGATTAATATAATATAAACCGTCCTCTTTCTCAAGTACATCTAACGCAACATGCCCTATTTTACCAGATTCTATCGCATCAATCAATGCATCTGTATCAATTAAAGTTCCTCTGGCGGTATTAATCAGAATGACCCCATCCTTCATCAGAGTAAGAGATTCTTTGTTAATCATATGATAATTGTCCGCAGTTGCCGGAGTATGCAAGGTAATAATATCTGCGGTCTTATATAGCTCCTCCAAAGGAACATATGTGGCGTATTTCTTCACCTCTTCATTTGGATAGATGTCATAAGCAATCAGCTTGCAGCCAAAGCCGCTTAAATGCTTAATTACCGTTTTCCCGATTTGACCGGTACCAATGATTCCCACGGTACAGTCGCATAAATCCTTGCCCATCTTGCCCCTTAGGGTGTAATCCTGTACCTTGGAGCGTTCTAGGATGTGGCAGATATTTCGCAGACACATCAGCATCAGCATGATAGAGTAATCGGCCACCGTCTCCGGGTCATAGCTCACATGGCACACACCCATGCCCTTTTCTTTTGCATGCTGTAGGTCAATGTGGTCATAGCCGATGCTACGGGTAGCCACATAACGTACGCCCTGCTCGTAGAATAAATCCAGCATTTCCTTCCCCATATCGGTGGGGGTTGCACTTACGGCATCGTAGCCTGCGGCCAGATGTACATTCTCCGGGCTTGGGTATTCGGTAGTATAGCCGTATTCTGCGTTAAACTCCTTGCATAAGGCATCAAACATTGCCTTTTCATCAAATTCTCTCAAACAATATGCGAAAATCTTCATCTCAACTTTTCCTCCGTATTTATTGCCACTGCTCCTTGAGGGATTTGTATCCTCTTTGTCGGGTGATTTCTACCAGACCAAGGGCAGTGATATCAATAACTTTTGTAGGAACGCTGTCAGTGCTTACCTGGCGGCGCAGCTCCTGCAGAAGTTTTTCCTCATGCTCAGCGGATTTCATACTGATAAAATCCACAATAATGATTCCGGTCAGATTCCGTAGCCGGATTTGCAAGGCGATTTCTCTGGCGGCTTCCAAATTTATCTGTAGTATGGTGTCCGGAGAAATTGTCCTTTTGTCAAATTTACCGCTGTTTACATCAATTACATTCAGGGCCTCCGTCTGCTCGATGACCAGACTGGCACCGCTTTTTAGCCATACATTTGCTAAAAGGGCTTCCTTTAGCTTGCTTTCCAGTCCGTATAGTCTTTGCAAAGAAAGCATATTGTCCTGATAAAAGCGCACATTTCCCATGTCTTTTAAGGCTTCGTAGGCCTCCGTATCATCCGTGATGATTTCTTCATAATCCCTGCCTCCAAAATAGCTAAGTGCCATGGGATAAACGGATGGAGGCGGCAGCAAACAACTAAAGCAGGTGCGGAAATGTGCCTGACTGACTAAGTCAATAAAATATTCGTGCTGCTCTTTCAATCTGGCAAGGAATTTTTCTTCTCCCCATTGCTTCAAAAGCTCTCCTGAAGCAGTGCGGAGCACCAGACCATAGGAGGGCATCTTTTCGCCCTGTATAAGAGTGCCTTCTTCATCAATGATATGCTTGGTAAGCAGCAGGCTTTTCAAAGTATCCTTGGTATTCTTATCCAGCCTGGAAGAGATTCCCAGCCTTGGATTTCCCAGGGAAAATGCAAAATACTCCGAGGACAGGTTTACTTTGGCAGTAAGCCCCGCCTGCTTGGTTTTAATGGCATCACGCTGCACCTGTACAAGAATCTCGTCCTCCTGTAAAAGCCTGCCATCTGGATGGCGGTTTAGGATTAGGGCGCTTTCTGACTCCTTCATGGGGAGAAAGGCCAGCTCGCCGCCTTCTATTTCCACAAAACAGGCGTTAATGTTTTTGACCACATTCTTCACCTTACCGATGTAGATGGCACCAACCTTGCTTTTTTCCTCCGGTAGATACACACCCGTAAGACGATTATCGGTTAGCTCAGCAGCGATTTTCTTCTGAAAAACCGTGGTAAATAATAGTTTCTTCTGACTCATATTATTCAATATCCGTGCCGATGGCATCCAGAGGCACAAGACGTCTTCTCTTATTTTTCTTTGCTACGTTAGTGTAGGTGTCGTTGCGATGGATAAGAAGCGCATTCTCCTGCAAGGCTTCGCCGTGGCTTGCCAGATATGCCTCCATAACCTGTATGGGCTTGATATTGCCTGAAGAAGAGGCATCAACCAGCATATAGATACTTTTATCCTCATTAGCCCTACACTCGTAAATTCCGGGCTTTAAATCGATTTCCAGGGTACTCTTTTTGGTCTCCTTGGTAATCAGGATGCTTTCCTGTGCCAGAAAGTCCACAAGCTCATTAACATAATCAAATCCCGGCTCCCTTCCTTCCCGGAAACGTACCGTATAGGAGGCTGCTGCTACGGAAGCCATGGCATTGCCGGCTCCTTCCGGAAGCTCCTTTACCGATACCACCTCAATTCCCGGTACGGAGGCTGCATTTAAGCGGTTTATCATATCCTGACTATTGGTGACGGTATGGCACTCGATATCCATATATTCGCCGTCACTGGTAAGTCCCACGCCCAAGGGTGCTGCAAAGGACATAATCTGATGTGGGCTAAAGCCCTGGGAATAGGCAATATCAATCTCGGCTCTGCGGATACATTTCTGAAAAAAACGCATTACATCTAAGTGTCCGATAAATCTGACAGGACCATATTTTTTGAATTTAATTCTTACCTTCAAAACAAATACCTCCTCCAAATCTTGCGGCGCCGCAGCCCTGACATTTCAGCTTACAGTTCTCGGAAGTCGTCTCCTCCCGGGCCTTCTGCCACTCTCTTTTTAAGAATTCTTTGGTTACGCCGGCGTCGATAAAGTCCCATGGAAGAAGCTCTTCGATGTGGCGCTCGCGGCTTGCGTAAAAGTCAGTGGTCAGGCCGCATTCCTCCATAGCCTCCAGCCAGACATCGTTTTTGAAAAATTCGCTCCATGCATCATAAAAGCAGCCCTTTTCATAAACCTTTTGGATAACTTCACCAAGGCGTCTGTCCCCTCTGGCAAGCACGCCCTCCAAAACGCTGGCATCCGCTTCATGATAGTTATACTTAATATGCTTCTGATTCAGCTGGGAAGCGATGGCACGCTTGGTCTTATATGCCTTATCCAAAAACTCTTCCTTGGTGCACTGCTTAGCCCACTGGAAGGGGGTAAAGGGCTTGGGCACGAAGAAGGAGGTACTGGTTACAATCTGTACCTTACCGTTCTTACGCTCCTCCTTGGGAACGGTATCAAAGAAGGTGGCGGCGATAGCATTGGAAAGCTCTGCAATCCCCTGAATATCCTCATCGGTCTCTGTGGGATGACCAAGCATAAAGTAAAGCTTTACTCTGGTCCAGCCACCCTTGAAGGCCAGTGCAGAGCCATTTAAAATCTGCTCCTCCGTCAGTCCCTTATTGATAACATTACGAAGTCTCTGGGTTCCAGCCTCCGGTGCAAAGGTTAAGCTGGTCTTCCGGATATCCTGTACCTTACTCATTACATCCAGAGAAAAGGCATCAATACGAAGAGATGGCAGGGAAATATTGATTTTCTTTTTGCCGCACTCCTCGATTAAGAAGTCAATCAGCTCAGGCAGCCTGGTATAGTCACTGGAGCTTAAGGAGCTTAAGGAAATCTCCTCGTGGCCTGTGTTTTTCAGCATCTCCACCGCGTATTTTTTCAGTACCTCCACATCACGCTCACGAACGGGACGATACAGCTGTCCTGCCTGACAGAAACGGCAGCCTCTGATACAGCCGCGCTGAATTTCAAGAACTACTCTGTCCTGGGTACATTTGATATAAGGTACCACCGGCTTCATGGGATAATAGGTGTCGGTAACATTCATCTCCACCTCCTTAAGGATAGTGGAAGGAACGCCCTCTCTATTGGGGGTAAAGGAGGCAATGGTGCCGTCCTCGTGATAGGTTACATCATAAAATCTGGGCACATACATTCCCGGAATCATAGATGCGCGGTATAAAAATTCTTCTCTGGAAAGTCCCGCATTTTTGCACTCTTTATAGGTATCTAAAAGTGTCCGATACTGGGTTTCCCCTTCCCCGATATAGAATATATCAAAAAAGTCCGCAATGGGCTCCGGATTGTAGGTACAGGGACCACCACCGATGACGATGGGATAACGTTCGTCCCGGTCCGCCGCCAAAAGAGGAATCTGTGCTAAATCCAGCACCTGTAAAATATTGGTATAGCACATCTCATACTGGATGGTAATACCAAGGAAATCAAAGTCCTTAATGGGCTCCTGGGATTCCAGACCAAAGAGAGGAAGCTTTTCTTCTCTCATAATCTTGTCCAAATCCACCCATGGAGAATAGACACGCTCACACCACACATCTTCCATCTCGTTAAGCATACCGTAGAGAATCTGTATGCCAAGGTGGGACATACCGATTTCGTATACATCTGGAAAGCACATGGCAAAGCGCACATTTACCTTTTCCCTGTCCTTCACTACCGCGTTTACTTCATTTCCGATATATCTGGCAGGCTTTTCAATTTTCATCAAAATATCATCTGATAAAGCAAGCTTTGTATTCATGAAATACACCTTTCTTTGTATTTGAATCATTTGTGGTGACTGACTTTTTGCCACAATTATCCCTACATATTGTCTTCCCTGCATCGCAAATGCCAGTTTTTCCAACCCCTGAACAAATTGTTCATTAGACACTTCTTTCTCAGATTTACTATTCCCCACAACACTAACAGATGACACATTGTTCTGAGTCTGAATTTTATCAGCTAATTTAGAAATATGAAATCTATCTTCACTTTGAATTTTAATACCAGGGAAATGACCAATCAGAGTATTCTTT
>CAZOSU010000168.1:0-6022 GCA_964582515.1 uncultured Acetatifactor sp.
ATAAATGGCAATGAAGGAGTCTGCTTCATTCAGAACTCACGAATAAACGGAGAGAACCTGCTGGGCTTCTACACGCCGGTATATAAGGATGGGGCGGTTATTGGTGTTTTGTTGGGATTATGTGATTTGGACTATGTATCCCAGCTTTTGGCAGGTGTATTTCAGGGGTATGATGCGGAGGCCTTTTTGTGTACTTCTAATGGAACGGTGATTGCCTCTGTATTTAATGAATTCGGCCCCAATTTTTTAAATGTACTGTATGACAGGAACCATTTTACGGAAGAGGAAGAGGATAATATTCGTAATGCATTAAGAAACAGTGAATCTCTTTCTTTTACCTATAGAACTGGACTGGGCAGTACTACGGGCTACATCCAGCCAGTGGATGTAAATAACTGGTTTCTGGTGCAGATTTATCCGGATGAGGCGTTGTATGAAGGGATTTATGCCGCCAATCAGACCGGCTTTGAATTATTGTATATTGTTTTGCTTCTGGTGGTGCTTTATGTGGTGTATTTGCTGGTAAGCTTCATTGCAGAGAGACGTGCCATGGAGCGGGAAGGCCGGAAAAATAGAAATATCACCATTGCCACCCAGACAATTTTAAACCGCTTTGTGGAGATTGATATTGAAAATGGTATTTACGAATATCTGACAGCAAAATCCTTCCGGAACCAGATTCCACCCAAGGGAGATTACCGGTTGTTTGCCCAATACGCGGTGAACAATCTGATGGATGAAGAAGAGAAGGGTGTTTTGGCTGAGCATCTTCGCTTAGAGGAATTGAAGAAGTGTTTTACGAAGGATGTACCGTATGTCAGTTATTTAACCCACTCTCTTTGGGAGGAGGAACGGTATGAGAACCTGACCTTCGTATGTATCGCAAGAAATGAGCAGGGAGAAGCCAAAACGCTGATTTGCATGCGGATGGATGTGACGGATGCACAGAAGCTGGAGCGGGAGAGTATGTCCGCACTAAAGGAGGCCTATAATTCGGCAGAGGAAGCAAACCGTGCCAAGAGTGATTTCTTATCCAGAATGTCCCATGACATTCGAACCCCTCTAAATGCCATTACCGGTATGACCAATATTGCAAAACTGCATATTGAGGATACGGAAAGGGTAAGGGATTGTCTTACGAAAATAGAATCCTCCAGTGGGCACTTGATAAATCTTGTCAATGAAGTGCTGGATATGAGTAAGATTGAAAGTGGCAAGATGTGTCTTTCCGAGGAGCCTTTTGATTTGCATGGGGTGATTGATAATATCGGCAATATCATGATGCCTCAGGCTGCTGCAAAAAATATTTATCTGGATATCCGCAGGGAGGATATTACCCATAGTCAGGTTATCGGAGACGCTACCAGACTGGAGCAGCTGGTGATTAATATCGTGGGGAATGCTGTGAAATTTACCACGGAAGGTGGCAGGGTGGACATACTGGTGAAGGAGGCTCATTCCATCGTGAAGGGCTACGCTAAGTATAAAATCAGCTGTAAGGACACCGGTATTGGTATGGATGAGGAATCCGTGAAAAATGTGTTTGAGCCCTTTTACCGGGCTAAGAAGTCGTCCAATAAGATTGAGGGAACAGGTCTTGGTATGTCCATTGCCAAGAACATCGCGAATATGATGAACGGTGATATTACCATTGAAAGTGAGCCCGGTAAGGGAACGACCTTCTTTGTGACGATTTACCTGAAAAAGCAAAGTGGGCAGAAGAAGAAGGTAGAGGAGCAGCAGGTATGTGACTATACGGACAAGCGCGCGTTGATTGTAGAGGATAACGAGCTGAATATGGAAATCGCAGAGACTCTTTTAGGGATTACGGGTATTCAGATTGAAAAAGCATATGACGGAAGAGAAGGCTATGAGAAGGTAAGTAACGCTCCGGCTGGCTACTATGATATTGTTTTTATGGATATCCAGATGCCGGGCTGGAATGGTTATGAAAGTGCGTCGGCTATCCGTACTGCTATGGGGGACGATATTCAGCAGCTTCCCATTATAGCTATGTCCGCAGATGCTTTTGTAGAGGATATTAAGAAGGCGAAGAAAAGTGGGATGAATGATCATATTTCCAAGCCTATTGATATTAATAAATTATTAAAGGTAATGCAGAAATATCTTTAACTGAGGTGTTACAGATGAAATATTTGAAGAAATACGGACTCGCAGTGACATGTTTTGTAGCGACTCTTTTTGCAATCTGGTTTTCCTACCGGGAACTGGAGAAGGAAGTGGAGCGTAAGAATACTACGGAGTTTACGGAAGAAATCAGTCTTGCTCTGGGAGCTGAGACATCGGATATCATAGCTGTGTCAGCCACGGTATCTCAAACCTGGGATGATTATGACGACAACGGATATTCATGTAAGGGTGCGCAGTATGATTTTACGGTAACGAATCATACGGAAGAATACATCACAAACTGGAAGATTGTACTCCATCTTCCCAAGGGTGGGGATATTGACAGTTTCTGGAGCGGTGAGATTTTCAATGAGGGAACGGAGATTACCTTCATACCCGGGGAAGATGCGGAAACACTGGTTCCGGGTGGCACGGAGACCTTCGGATTTATTATGTATTCCGGTGTGGTACGAAGATTTGAGGAGTTCACATTTTCCGGGTATTATGAAATCCATATAGACGATTTAGAGGATTATGATCGTATTACCTTTGCCTTTTATGCATGGTGTTTGTTAGCAGCAGTATATCTTGTTTTTGAAATCATGATGTATCGTTCAGAGAAAAAGCGGGAAGACGATATGCGCATTATCATTGAAACCATGGAGACCTTCTCCAGCTTCATTGATGCCAAGGATGCCTATACCAGGGGACATTCCAAGCGTGTATCCCAATATACCAAGCAGATGGCCAAGCGGTTTAAATATTCCAAGGATGATATCACTAAAATCGGTTACATAGCTTTAATGCACGACTGTGGAAAAATCGGTATTCCGGACAGTGTATTGAATAAGCCGGGAGCCTTAACTCCTGAGGAGCGAAAGATTATCGAGGGTCACACCAGGGTGGGAGGCAATATCTTAGAGCATTATACCGCTATCGAGGGTATCAAGGAGGGAGCGATTTATCATCACGAAAGATACGATGGTCTGGGTTATCCGGAAGGGTTAAAGGGAGAGGAAATTCCCTTTATCGCCCGTATGATATGTGTGGCTGACTCCTTTGACGCCATGAATTCCGATAGATGTTACCGTAAGCATTTGCCCAAGGACGTGATTATCAGTGAATTGGAGAAAAATATGGGGAAGCAGTTTGACCCGGATGTGGCAAGGTGCATGATAGATTTAATAAATGAGGGGATAATTCCCTGTGCAGATGATTAAAAGGAACGAGGCTGGTGCTTGCAAGGCACCGGCCTTTTTATAAAAAGAAAATAAAATTCGACAAAAATAGTACCAATGTCACGAAAAATGTGCTAACATGTTTCAATGTCATGGAGTGGAGAAATGGGGTCTGAAAGCATCCCCTATGCTCCCAGACCCCATTTCTTCACTCCACCACATGGAAACAGAATTACAGTTTATACGGCAGTTTAAAAGAGGTGACCCATGAGTTTTGTAAGCTTTGAGAATGTACAGAAGGTATATAAGACCGGTGAGGTGGAAATTCCGGCACTTCATGATGTGAATTTTGAAATTGAGCAGGGAGAATTTTGTGTAATTGTAGGTGCTTCCGGTGCAGGAAAGACCACCATATTAAATATTCTGGGTGGCATGGATACGCTTACCAGTGGCAAGGTGATTTTGGACGGGAATGAGATTTCCACCTATAATAAGAGACAGCTTACCGCTTACAGAAGATATGATGTGGGCTTTGTGTTCCAGTTTTATAATCTGGTTCAGAATCTGACGGCACTTGAAAATGTAGAGCTTGCAGCGCAGATTTGTAAAGAGCCCCTGGATGCGGCAGAGGTGCTTAAGGAGGTGGGGCTTTCTCATCGCCTGGGGAATTTCCCTGCACAGCTTTCCGGTGGTGAGCAGCAGAGAGTGGCCATTGCCAGAGCACTTGCCAAAAACCCCAAGCTTCTTTTGTGTGATGAGCCCACAGGTGCACTGGATTACAATACCGGTAAGGCAGTGTTAAAGCTTTTGCAGGATACATGCAGAGAAAAGGGGAAGACAGTGGTAGTAATTACCCACAATTCCGCTCTGACTGCAATGGCGGACAGAATTATCAAGGTAAAGAACGGCACCATTAGGGACATGTATAAGAATGACAAGATTGTAAACGTAGAGGATATAGAATGGTAAAGACAACACTTAGGGAAATACGCCAGAGTCTGGGCAGATATCTGGCCATAATGGCAATTATTGCTCTGGGCGTTGGCTTTTTTGCAGGGTTGAAGGCCACGAAACCAGGCATGGTGGAGACGGTGGAGAGCTATCTTCAGGAGCAGGGACTCTATGATTTCAGACTGCTTTCCACAGTGGGATTTGAGCAGGAGGATATTGATTATTTGCGTAAGGCTAAACCAAATGCAGTAATAGAGCCTGCTTACAGTGTGGATGTGCTGGTGAAGGATTTTGACTCAGATAACCGTTTCGTGTTAAAAACGCTGAGCATGACTTATGGAGTCAATGAAATCAGTTTAGTGGCAGGACGCCTGCCGGAAAATGAGAATGAGTGTGTGGTGGATGCCCAGGCATTCGACGAAACAGCGATTGGAAAGAAGCTGACTTTTTCACAGGATAATGAGGAGGACACTCTTTCGAATT
The DNA here is from genome assembly GCA_964582515.1 of uncultured Acetatifactor sp. Classification (GTDB taxonomy): domain Bacteria; phylum Bacillota; class Clostridia; order Lachnospirales; family Lachnospiraceae; genus Acetatifactor. Next base: position 4,743 of record CAZOSU010000168.1, read on the forward strand.
TTGCTTTTGAAGAGTATAAAATCGTAGGTGTAGTAAATTCACCCTTATATATTCAGTTTGAGAGAGGTAATACGGCGCTGGGAAACGGTACAGTGACAGGCTTTGCTTATCTTCTGCCCGAAGGCTATGATACCGAGGTGTTCACCGAGGTTTATGTAAAGCTGGATTTGCCGGAGTATCCCTTGTATGATGCGGAATATGAGGACTATCTGGAGTCCGTGGAAGAGGAGTGGCAGGCAGCACTGGACGTGTGCGTGGAGAGACGTTATCAGGATTTGTTTGTAGAGCTGGAAGAGGCCAGGGAGGAGCTGGAGGAAGAGAAGGCGGATGCGGAAAAAGAGCTGGAGGATGCAAGGCAGGAGCTGGAGGACGCAGCCATAGAAATTGCTGATGCGGAAAGTAAATTGGCGGACGGCCAAAAGGAGCTTTCGGACGGCAAAAAAGAGCTGGAGGATGGAAAAAAGGAGCTGGCGGATGCGGAAAAAGAAATCGCAGACAATGAAGCTCTTTTAGAAGAAAAGAAGCAACAGCTTTCGGAGGGAAAGGCTGAGTGGGAGACGAATTATGCGTTGGTAAAGGCCGGCTACCAAGAGCTGGATATGGCGGAGCTTATGATACAGTCCCAAGAGGCACTTTTGATTTCCGGTAAGCTGCAGCTTTTGGAGGTGGATATTCTCATGGAGCAGGTAGGGGGTGTGTTTGATATACTGACACAGCTACTGCCTGAGGAGGATAGGGAAGAAATCGAAGGAAGTATTGCTGACAGTGAGCTTGGACAGCAGCTGGGACAGCTGGAAAGTGGTAAGGCGCAGCTACAAAGCGGAGAGGCCATGCTTTATAGTGCGAAGGTGCAGATGGCGGAGGCCAGAAAGGAGCTGGATGCGGCATATGAACAGCTGATGGATGCCTATAAGGATATTTTAGATGGTGAGGCTCAGCTGATTGATGGGGAAAAGGCGCTGATTGACGGTAAGAAGCAGCTGGCAGAGGCAAAGACAGAGCTTGCAGCTGCAGAAAAGGAAATAGCAGCTGCAGAAAAAGAGCTTGCGGATGGTCAGAAGGAGCTGGAAGAGGGCAAGGCAGAGTATGAAGACGGCCTTAAGGAATATGAGGATGGTGTAAAGGAATTTGAAGAGGAAATTGCGGACGCAGAAGAGAAGATTGCAGACGCAGAGGAGACTCTTTACACCATGAAGGCGCCGGAGGGTTATATTCTGGACAGAAGAACAAACGTGGGCTATGTGTGCTTTGAAAGTGACAGCGAGATTGTAGAAAATGTG
>CAZOSU010000169.1:0-5988 GCA_964582515.1 uncultured Acetatifactor sp.
TTGTAAGAGAGTTAAGAAGATGGGGAAGCCGGATGCGGATGAATTGTCATTTTGGACAAAAGAAGAGTATGATAAGTTCATAGCCACAATAGAAGAAAGTGATAGGTATTATGTACTGTTTGAATTGCTGTTTTGGACTGGATGTCGTGAAGGAGAAGCACTGGCCTTGACTCGTAATGATATTGATTTTGAAAATAATCAGATTCACATTACTAAGACCTATTATCGGACTGGTGGAGAAGATGTTATTACAGCTCCTAAAACAGAGCAATCGGTTCGAGTAGTGGATATTCCGGAATTTCTTAAAAATGAGCTTAAGCAGTATGTGGACAGGTTGTATAAGTATCCGGCAGATGAGAGGATTTTCCCTGTTGTTGCAGAAGCTGTACAGCATAAGATGAGACGACATATTGAGAAGTCTGGTGTGAAGAAAATCAGAGTGCATGATTTGAGACACTCGCATGTAGCATATCTGATACATCAGGGAGTGGAGCCACTTATGATTAAGCAGCGTCTGGGGCATAAGGATATCAAGATTACGCTTAATACATATGGGCATCTGTATCCAAATGAGCAGAAAAAGTTAGCGGAGATGTTGAATACCAAGAAATAAGTTTTTATGAAAAAGGACTCTGATTTTTAAGGGAGTTCTTTTTTTGTAAGATAGCAAGTATATAGTTAATGCAACTATTTATTCATTAGATTTATTTATGAGGTTTTTCTTGCACAAAGCAATTAGGTGTAGGTATAATATAATAGATTAAGTGTGCAAATTAGAAATGAGGAAATGTAATGTCCATTAATTGTCAAATACCTACACCAATTGAATATGCAAAGACAATGTTGGATTATGCAGGATATCAAAGAGGATTGTACGGAAAGCGTATATTAGAAAACTCTTGTGGGGAAGGCAATATTCTATGTGAAATTACAAGGAGATATATTGAAGATGCAATTGCTTCTGGCTACTCAAAGACAGCAATTGTTGCTGGGCTTGAAAGAGATATTGAGGCATATGAAATTGACAAAAAGAAAGTAGATATTTGCATAGGGAATTTAAATGGTGTTTTGAAAGAGTATGATATAGATGAGGTGAGATGGAATATTCATGACACTGATTATTTGAAGTCTAGGGTTAAGAAGTATTCCTATATAATCGGGAACCCGCCCTATATAACATATCATGATATGGAGGAGCATCAAAGAAGATATTTGAAGAGAAAGTATGTATCATGCAAAAGAGGAAGATTTGATTATTGCTATGCTTTTATAGAAAAAAGTTTAAAATCGTTAGAGAGGGAAGGGGTATTGGTATATCTTGTTCCTTATAGCGTTATTAAGAATAAATTTGGCTCTGAATTGAGGAAAATCATTCTACCATATGTTTCGGAAATATATGATTACAGTGGAATAAAAATTTTCTCAGAGGCAATAACGTCGTCGATAATAATGATATGTAAAAATCAAGATAATGGAGAAGAAATTCGGTGCTTATCTGTAAAAGAAAGTGTGAACCAAAAGTATAATCGTAATGCTCTTGATGATAAATGGTCATTTGAAGAAGAAGAAGAAAAAGAAAGATGTTTCGGAGATTATTTTGAAGTATGTAATAGTGTTGCAACACTTTTAAATGAAGCTTTTTTGTTGGAAGATTATGAAGAAAGTGAGCATTATATATTATCGAAAGGCTGTAAAATAGAAAAAGAAATTATATATCCTGCAATTAGTACGAAAAGTATTAACAAGAGTAAAAGAAGTGAAAAGAATAAATTACTCATTATTTTCCCATATAGTTATAAAAATGGCATAATGGGACATTTCGATGCAGAAGAGTTTCAGAGAAAGTTTCCAGGTGCATCAATGTATTTGGAGGGCTATCGTGATAAATTAGATAAGCGAAAGAAAGATCAAAATGCAGAGTGGTTTGAATATGGAAGAAGTCAAGCATTAAACCGGGTCTTTGGCAGAAAACTAGTTATGCCTATGGTAATTACAAATAGTGTAAACATACACTATGGAGAAAGAAAGGCAATTCCGTATGCAGGGTACTTTATAAAATGTCGTAGGGGATCTGATTTGCAGTTAAAAGATGCTAAGAAGATATTAGAAAGTAAAGAATTTTTTGATTATGTCATGAGGCATGGGACCCCGACAACAACGACTTCATATAGAATTTCGGTAAATGATATTAAAGAATATAAGTTTTAGGGAGGATATCAATGGCAAAAATACCTTTCAATGTAGATGCTTATACAGCAAGGCTAATAGGGCGAGAAAATGTATCTAAGTTAGATGGTGCAGTTATTGAATTGGTAAAGAATACATATGATGCAGATGCCAGCGTATGTATTCTCTATTATGATGCTAATTTCAATACATTGTATTTGGCTGATAATGGAGTAGGTATGACATTGGATGTTATAAAAAGGCATTGGATGACAATCGGGCGTTCATCCAAAAAGTCTTCGTATATAACAGATTTAGGAAGAATACAGACTGGAGCGAAAGGTATAGGTAGATTTGCATTAGATAGAATTGCAGACTGCTGTACAATGTTAACAGGAAACGCTAATAGTGAGAAAAAAATAATGTGGTCTGTAGACTGGTCCGAATTTCTAGGAGATTTGAATATAACAGAAGTAAATGCAGAAGTTGATGATACAGATATTTCTTTTGATGCGTTTATAGATGAATGTACCAATAAAGAAGTTGTGAAGCTTATCCAGGATAAATGGAAAAGGCAAGGAACGATATTTAAGATGACCTCTTTGCATGAACAGTGGGATGAAAAACTCATTAAAAGTATAAGAGAGAATCTATCAAGTTTGATTCCATATGAATTAAGTGAAGTATACAAGATTTATTGTTTTGATAATGAATCAACTCTTGAAGATGCAGAAGTATTTAGTAATATTGATGCATTTGCTTATGATTATAAAATAGAGTTTGAGGTGGGAAATAAAGATAATTCACAGGAGGTTGTTTATAAAATATGGCGAGATGAATTTGCCTTCGGACCGGATGAAGATGTCATATTAGAAGAAGCCGGATTGCGAGATGATAAACCATATTTTCATGGAAAGCCAGTAGTTAAAGAATGCGAGTTTAATAAAATAATAGCCAATGTTAGTAAAGCAGAAGTGAGTGCGCTTGGTTCATTTAGTGGTGTTTTGTATTTTTCGAAAATACAGACATCAAAAAAAGATCGGGAGAGATTTTATCAAAAGGACATATCTGGTAGAACTGATGTAAGGGACACTTTTGGAGGCATTAAGATATATCGTGACAGCTTTAGAGTAAGACCATATGGAGATCCGAAATCCTCGGCGTTTGACTGGTTGCAATTAGCTCGAAGAAAAAATGCATCACCTGCAGGTGTTGGCGATGAAAGAGGTTTATGGAGAGTAAGTGCAGACCAGATGCTAGGTTCTATCTTTATCTCTCGAATGAATGTAGCTCTGCCAGATCAATCGAATAGAGAAGGAATTGTTGAAACAAAAGAGTTTCGTTTGTTGAAAGAGTTCATAGAAAAAATGATTGGATTGTTGGAACAAGATAGACAGTATGTATGTCGTAAGCTGAATACTTATTATGAAAAAATGCATCCGACAGAAAATATTGAACAAGAAATAAAGAACAAAGCAGAAAAGAAAAAGGAAACTGAAAAACACAGTGTTAAACCCGCAGTGGTGGAAGGGGGAGATACTAGCCTGGCAGTAGATCCTGTTGAGGCACAGTTAGTAATTGAAAAGAAAGATGAAGAAATTCAAGAACTAGAAAATGAGATAAAAATGCTTCGTGCATTAGCAACTACGGGAATAGTTACTAATACATATATTCACGAGTTTAAAACATTGTCACATAAGTTAAATATGAAAATTGTTATGGCAAAGGAGGCAATAGACCTATATCAAGATATTCAAGAGGCTGGAGAATATATCGATGAAGCGAATAGTGTTAGAGAAGCGTTCAATTCATGGTTTCAAGTTACAATTGAATCTGTAAAAAGTGATAAGAGAAAGAGAAGGAAGGTCAACATCGTAAAAATAATATCCAAATTGGCAGATTCATGGAATCAAACACTTGAGAATAAAAAAGTAAGGATAGTATTTATTGATTCGGGTAGTGATGAAATCGTACTAAAATGCTTTCCTTATGAGATAGAAACAATCGTTAACAATCTTATTACAAACAGTGTAGCTTCTTTTGAGAGTATAAGATGTGCCAAGAGGGAAATAATAGTAAGGCTTCATGAGGATGACGAATATGTATGGATAGATTATACAGATACAGGTGCTGGTTTAACTGATAAGTATAAGCATAATCCGGAAAAAATATTGGAAGCATTTGAGACAAGTAAACGAGATCCAGATGGAGAATTAGTGGGTACTGGAATGGGAATGTGGATTGTGAATAATACAGTATTAGACTACAGAGGAAGTATTGATTTGAGTAAGAATATAGAGACAAAAGAAGGATTTTATGTTACAATCTCGTTGAAGAAGTGATTGGGAGGACAAGTACATGTATACAATTGGATATATTGATGATGAAAATGATTTGATATCCGATTATATAAAGCGTTTAAAAAGACGTGATATAGAATTACAAGTAGCACCGGTTGGAGATATGTCCATGGTAAAGAAATGGATAGTAGACAATAATATTGAATGTATGATAATCGATTATCAACTGAAGGCAGAATATAATTTTGTGGGAACAGAATTGTTTTCGTATCTTTCTGATGAGCTACCGGGACTTCCTTGTATTATTTTGACAAGCTTTACAGATTCTTCTGTGAATGAGAATATGGTTGTGAAAAATTGTATTGTTGACAGAAGTATTATGGATAAAAATGGTCCAGAATTTGATGAATTTTGTGAAATGCTGAAACAATCGACAGAAGTATTTAAAACCAATAAGAATAAATATGCTACAAAATATAGTGCATTATATCAGAAACGCTTGAATGGTACAATTTTACCAGAAGAGGAAGAAGAGTTACTGTCTGTTTTTAAAATTTTAAGAGCATACGGAGATGTTGATGATATTTCAGCACAATTATTGACTACTAAAGTTGATATAGCATTAGAAGCGGTTCTAGGGAAGCTGGATGAGTTGTTAAACAAATAATTTAGAGGATGAAAAATTTGAGAATACACGGAGAAAAAATAATCACAAGAAGACCGAATGTTGATAAACGTAGTCCGTATGGTGAATATTTAGATATCTTAAAGAAAGATTTTGGAGATATTTGTGGATACTGTGGGAAAAGCGAATATGTTACAAAAAATACATTTGAAATAGATCATTTTATCCCTAAGAAATATGCACCAGAGTTGGAAGAGGATTATTCTAATTTGGTTTATTCATGTTACGAATGTAATAGAAAAAAATCATCGAAGTGGCCTTCTAAAAATAAACAGATACAATTTGTAGATGGAGCAGGGTTTATAGATCCTGCTTCAAAAGAGTATGATGAGCATCTTGAGCGAGATATTCATGGTAATATTATTGGTAAGACAGCAGCAGGGCAATATATGGTTCAAGTAGGTTTTGAATTTGACAAGAGACCGATGCGAGAAATCTACAAGGCAATGTTATTGATTGAAAAGAAGCAACAGTTGCGTAAAAAAATGCAAAGTGTATCAGTAGATGAATTGCAAGAGTACATAGAAGCTGATAAACTATTAGAACAATTGCAATTGACATTATTTGCAAAAAAGGAATAGGCTAGTGCTAAATTCATATAATTTTAGAGTATAGTGTTTGACCTCGTTTTGACCCTAAGAATTTCAAGACCATCTATTTTAACTTGGATTTTTAACATAAACCACCGCAAAAACCATCGAAAATAAAGGAAAGTTAATGAAATAAAAACATCCTTAAGCTCGTGAAGGTGGTAGAACAGTAGGTTCTGGTAGAGTTGCTACAATTATCGAGTAATTAAATACTTTTAGAGTATCAATTGACTTAATTGGCTCAGCC
>CAZOSU010000170.1:0-5934 GCA_964582515.1 uncultured Acetatifactor sp.
TTCGCCTTCATAAAAAGGATGACGTTTTATTTCGTGTACCTTTCTGACTGGAAAATGAGTACTTTGAACCAGAAAAGATGCAGTTTTCGCCCATTATTTAGAGCAGGGTCATTGTTGTAACTTTTAAACCAATTGCACAAAGTGCCTAAAATAAAGGCTTTTTTGTGCAAAATAAATAAGAAAGTATAGAGAGGATTACATATGTTACACGAAACCATTAAATTATCTGTGCAGGGTTCACTAGACTATGCACGCCTGGTAACCTACATCCAGGAATATTCTGACCAGATTGCAGTGGAGGAGCGTCCGTTTATTATACTTTGCCCGGGGGGAGCTTATGGGCATACCTCTGACCGGGAGGCTGAGCCGATTGCATTTAAGCTTTTGGCCATGGGGTATCATGTGGCGATTCTTCGTTATTCCGTTGCTCCGGCAAAATATCCCACAGCCCTTTTAGAGCTGGCGGCTTCGGTGAAGCTGATTCGTGAAAATGCTGCAAAGTGGCATGTAGCTGCAGACAAGATTCTGGTGCAGGGCTGCTCTGCCGGTGGTCATCTGGCGGCAAGCTATGGATGCTTCTGGAAAGAGGACTTTATTGCAAAGGAGCTGGGACTTTCCGATTCTGAGATTCTCAGACCCAATGGCATGATTCTTTGCTATCCGGTAATTACCTCCGGTGAATTTGCCCACAGAGGTTCTTTCGGGAATCTTCTGGGCGAAAGAGAGGAAGAGCTGGGAGCCAAGATGTCTTTAGAAAACCAGGTTACTGCGGATACGCCCAGAGCCTTTATCTGGCATACCTTTGAGGATGGTGCGGTACCGGTGGAGAATTCTCTATTTATGGCGATGGCAATGCGCAAGGCAGGTGTTCCTTGTGAATTGCACATTTATCCAAGAGGAGGTCACGGGTTGTCCCTTGCCAATAAGCTGACCCTCAGTCATGACGGCAAGGAAATCCAGCCGGAGTGCGAGACCTGGATTGAACTGGCGCATACCTGGGTGGAAAATCTGTAGATGAGATAAAATGGCTCTGAAACATTGGAAATTTTACCCAGACCCTTTTGGTGTAGGGAATACCCTGAAAAGGAGCTTCATAATCTGTACGAAACCTTCACAATGTGCGGACTGTTTATCTCCTGAATGACGGAACGGCTTCGGACAGGCTGTGGGTATGCCTTGGGAGAGAGAAGTAGAACAGAATTGCCATGCTTACTGGGATGGAGAAGCGTGGAAGGCATATACGGAATAACCCTATAGAAAGAAAAAGCGTGCTGAGAGGTACGCTTTTTCTTTATTACATGACATTTTAGCGTTTAAAATGTATATTTTGCAAAAGATGTGTTAAATATTTTTTCTTTTGTGATAAATTATAATTACGGAAAACAAAATCGTTGCAATGAAAGGTTTTCGAAGAATATGCATATCAATATATATTTTTGTCTGGTGGTAGTACTGATATTGGCAATTTGTCTGGGTGGTGTTTTTTATCTGTATGAGAAGCAGCGTCAGAGGTATGAAGAACTGAGTCAGGGATATCTGCAATTACAGGATTTGAATAGGAAGCTTCGAAGCCAAAGGCATGATTATCTGAATCATTTACAGGTGGTCATTGGGCTTTTGGAATTAGGGGAGTATGAGGAGCTGAAGGGGTATTTGAAACCGGTTTATGCAGATATCATGAAGACGGGGAAGGCCATTCGTACCAGCAGTCCGGCGGTGAATGCACTGCTGATGGCGAAGTGGAATGCCGCCGAGGAAAAGGGAATTGACTTTTATCTGGAGGTAAAATCGGACTTGAAGGCACTGAAGGTGGAGGCATGGCAGATTTGTAAGGTGCTGTCAAATTTGATTGATAATGCCATCACTGCGGTGGAAGAGAATCCGCAGGAGAAGACAATCTGGCTGGATATTATGGAGGACAGAGAATGGATTACCTTTAGCGTGGCGAACAACGGTCCGCAGATACCGGAAGGGCTTCAAAAAGAAATCTTTAAACCGGGTATCACCAGTAAAAAAGAAGCCGGACATGGAATGGGACTTTATATTGTCTTAGGTGTAGTGAAGGAAAATGGAGGGAAGCTGGAGCTTTCTTCTGATGAGGGCAGGACTACTTTTGTGGTAAGTCTGCCGAAGAATTAAGACCAGAGAGGGAGTGAGTGAATGGAACCGATAGTAATGGTAGGGATAGGATTATTGATATTGGGATTTGTATTAATCTGCGTAGAGGTTGTGATACCGGGTTTCGGGGCGCCGGGAATCGCCGGGATACTATCGCTGGTAGCGGGAATCGTCATGGTGAGTAAGACGGTGGAGCAGGGAATCCTGATTACCATTTTTGTGATTGTGATACTGGCAATACTGGTAACCGTATTGTTTACGCTGCTTCAGAAGCGCAAATTCGGTGCACCGATTATTTTGGATGAAGAGATATCCGGCGGTGAAAAGCTGGAAAGCTCTGATATGGACTATCTATTGCAGAAAAAGGGAGTGGCCGTAACCGATATGCGTCCTATGGGAAAAGGCGATTTTGATGGAATCGTGCTGGATGTGTATTCGGAGACAGGGTATATCACCAAAGGGGACAGTATCTTAATTGGCAAGATTGAGCAGAAGAAATTGTTGGTCCGTAAAATATAGCGGAATATGAGGAGGGAAAAGATATGTTAGCTAAAATCATTATTTTATGTATCATCGTACTTTTTATCGTAGTGTTTTTTGCATTTGTGCCGGTGGGCCTCTGGATTTCCGCAGTTGCGGCAAATGTCAAGGTAGGAATCTTTAATCTGATAGGTATGAAGCTTCGAAGAGTGGCTCCGGCCAAAATCGTATTTCCATTAATTAAGGCCACCAAGGCAGGATTAAAGGTGACGGTAAATCAGCTGGAAGCACATTATCTTGCAGGTGGCAATGTGGACAGTGTGGTAAATGCGCTGATTGCTGCTGAGCGCGCCGGAATGGATTTGTCCTTTGAAAAGGCATCCGCTATTGACCTGGCAGGACGTGATGTTTTTGAAGCTGTAACCATGAGTGTAACGCCGAAGGTTATTGAAACAGCGTTAATTTCTGCAGTGGCTAAGGATGGTATTGAACTTTTGGTGAAGGCAAGAGTAACTGTACGCACCAATTTGGAGCGATTAATTGGTGGTGCAGGTGAAGCTACTGTTCTTGCCCGAATTGGCGAAGGAATTGTAACAACTGTAGGTTCTTCTGAGGCACATTCGGAGGTGCTGGAGAATCCGGATATGATTTCCAAGTTGGTGCTGGATAAAGGTCTGGATGTGGGTACCGCTTATGAAATCATCTCCATTGATATCGCAGACGTGGATATCGGGAGAAATATTGGTGCGCAGCTTCAGAGCTTACAGGCAGAGGCTGATAATAAGATTGCACAGGCAAGAGCTGAAGAGAGAAGAGCCATGGCAGTTGCTGTAGAGCAGGAGATTCGAGCGGCGGTGGTGCAGGCGGAAGCAGAGATTCCCAAGGCGATGGCACAGGCTCTCAGAGAAGGACATATTGGTGTGGCAGATTATTACAAGCTGCAAAATGTACTGGCAGATACGGAAATGAAGAAGGGCATCGGCAATGGAGTGTCTGCATTTGCAGAGAGTAAAAAGATTACAAATGATGGAGATAAGTAATGATTAAAGTAATGCTGGTGGATGATGAACCACAGATTTGCATGATTCTGGAGAAAATCATTGAAAAACAGGAGGATTATCAGGTGGTGGCAAAGTGTCAGGACTTTGCCACCGCATTGGTGAACTTTCGGAAAGCTACCCCGGATGTGGTATTTATGGATATTGACCTTGGGGGCGATGATGGTATGGAATGTGCCAAGATTATGACGCAGCTGTCGCCTAAGGTGAAGATTATCTTTGCTACTGCCCATAGTGAGTATATGGCAAGTGCCTTTGAAATCTATGCCTTTGATTATCTGGTAAAGCCCTTTGATATGGAGCGCGTGGTGCGTACCTTGGACCGTATACGTGACCAGCAGAGTGGTGCGCAGATGCCGGATGCGGTGACCCGCTCTGAGAAATATCAGGGAAAGCTTTTGATTAAAGGGAAGGAACAGAGCTGGCTGGTGTCTGTGGAGGATATCATCTTCATTGAGAAGGCGGATGGCAGCACCAGAATTGTTACCAAGGCAGATGAATACAAAACGGCATTATCCTTGACAGATTTAGAGGAAAAGCTGGATAAGGAGCAGTTTATCCGTTGTCATAAGTCATATATTGTGAATGTATCCCAGATTAGCCGGATGGAGGCTTATGGCCGCTGGACATATACGGTGAAGCTAAAGGATACCAAGGAGACTGCGCTGATGACGGCACAGCATTATGAGGAGCTGAAGAATCGGTTTTCGTAGAAGACGTGATGGAGTGAAAAAGGAGGGATTGGGCATGAAGAAAGCTGTTAAAATGTTGCTCTGTAGTATGTTGTTTGTGCTTCTGACAGGATGCTCAGGAGGCAGCAAGTATGAAGTAGATGCGGAGAGGTTAAAGAATTCTGCAGGAGAGTATCAGTTCCACGACCTTGTTTGGGGCAGTAGTGTGTCCGAGGCGGAGGAGATCCTGGGAAGTACTCTGACAACTATGGGAAAGGTGGAAGAGCGAGAAGTATTTCAGGCAGAGGATGCTTTTGTATGGTCAGCGGTAGAGGGGGATTTTACTTGTGAATTCGACCAGGGAACGTTGGACACGGTGAACATTTTATTTAAGCCTAAGGAGGAGCAGCAGGAACAATTCTGGAAGAGCATCCGAGAGGAATTATTTACGCTTTATGGAAGTGTGGAAGCGGATGTAAGAACCGGTACATCGGAAGAATTACAGATTACCACGGAAAGTGAAACGTATTTATGGGAAGCAACTATTGATGGACATACAGCCATGACTATTTCGAAATTGAGTGTGAATGGGGAATTTAAGTATATTGCACTGAGTGTATATATAATCCCTGAGGAAAAATGACAGTAGAGAGGAATGGGATGAGTGAGGCAATTGAGGCGCTGAAGAATATCAGGGCAGGACATTACGGAAAGAGGTGCCGGAACTGGAAGGAAAGTATTATTTATATTTTGTTGTCATTCTTTGTAGTAGCTATTTTCTTAAGTGTGCTGGGATTGCTGGGCTATGGAATGCTTCGCCAGAGGGCTTACTGGACTTATGTGGAGGAATTGTCCGGAAGTACAACCTATGCCTATACTCGAGATACTTTGCGAGTTACAGAGGGGGAGAATTCGTATCTGCTGACCGGAGAGGAGGTATATATTCCTTATCGGCTTCTTGGAGATATTGTGCCGGGAAGACCCTGGAGAGAAGAACCAACAGGCAGAGATACCATCCATTTTGACTTTGGAGATGGAAGCTCCTTGCAGATTTGGGATGTGCCGATTGAGGACAGCACTAAGGGATACGAATATGGACTTTATGTAAGGTATTGCAATCAGAAAGGGAAAACTTTTCAGTTTGATTTGGATGGGGTGACCATAACGGATATCAGGAATGGGTTGGCTAAGAGCAGGCGGGATAAAGAACAATAAATAGACCGAAATATATGTTTAACGGGGTACCTGTAAAATATGTTTACATGGTACCCTGTTTTCTCACTTTTGGGGATGAAAATATGTATTTTTATACTCAAAAGGAAACTATTTACAAAATTTTGTGTGTAATACCCCGCTTTCATTAAAAAACGGGGTATCAATTAAGTGGTTTTGTGTAGGTACCCTAAGAGGGTCATTTTCTGCTCGAAAATGAGCCGATTTATAGCTGAGGAGGGTACGGACACATACATTTTTTATAGGTACCCAGTGAAGCTGAATGCTGGGACGATAAAGCGTGATTTAGCGCGTTTTCGGCTTGATATTGTATCCAAGGTAAGCGCCCACGATTCCTCCCAGAATGTGGGAGAAGTTGGAGACATTATCCTTGA
>CAZOSU010000171.1:0-5932 GCA_964582515.1 uncultured Acetatifactor sp.
GGATGAGAACAGAAATTTGATGGAGAAGATAATTATGGCGGAGAATACCTATTATTACAGACAGCTGGATAAGGAAAAACAGCGTGCATATCATGCAATAAAGACCGGACTATTGGCGTTGGCGCCATCCTTTGCGGTGCCTAAGCTTGAGCCAAGGGATTTGGCGGACATTTATTTTATGGTGCGCATGGACAATCCGGAGATTTTTTATACGGTGAAGTACAGCTATCGTTACTATCAGCAGGCGGATAATGTGGAGCTGAGTCCGGAGTACCTTTTTCCAAAGAAGCAGATTATGCAGCACCAGGAGGCCATGAAGGCCAGAGTTGCCAAGCTGGCACGGCAGGCGGAGAAGCTGAATGAGAAGGAAAAGGAACAGTATATTCATGATTTTATCTGTGAGAATGTGCGTTATGATAAATTGAAAAAGCCTTATTCTCATGAGATTATCGGTCCATTAGGGCACGGCGTGGGGGTGTGCGAGGGGATTGCCAAGACGGTGAAGATTCTCTGTGATGCACTGGGAGTCTGGTGCATTGTGGCTCTGTGTGACAATAATCCGGAAAAAGGAATTAAGTATCGGCACACCTGGAATGTGGTGCGTATCGGTGGAACCTATTATCACTTGGACGTAACCTTTGATAATTCCCTGGGAAGTGAGGACATGATACGGTATGATTATTACAATCTGAATGATACTTTATTCTTTAGGGACCATGAGCCGGTCATCTGGAAGATTCCGGCTTGCACCGATGGTGACCATTTTTATTACAAGGAGAAGAAGATATCCTTTACCAAAATGGAAGAGGTTGCTAAGCGTGCGGAGCAGTATGCTAAGAAGGGAAAGGTATTCTTGTTTCATTGGAGAGGAGGCTATCTGACCAAAGAGGTGCTGGGGGAATTACTGGAGCTTTTGGGAGAAGCGGCAAGAAAGAAGGGCAAGTATATAAAGGTATCGCTCAACTGGCCACAGTCGGTGCTGCAGGTACGGTTTATCGAAGAGGAGAGTAGTGGAGAAATCACCATGGAGGAGGCCAATGAGGGCGAGAAATTCGCAGAAAATGAGGCTTCCAACCTGTAGTTGGAAGGAAATTTGTATGAATTCAACCACAGCTAGATTGCTTTTTTAGTGGACTTCTATCTATACTTTTCTTGTAGCTACAAAAGAACCAAGGAGGATGTTAAGATGGATTTAGGAAATAGAATAGCAGAATTAAGAAAAGAGAAAAATATGACGCAGGAGCAGCTGGCGGTACAATTAAATGTCAGTAATCAGGCGGTCTCTAAATGGGAGGCTTCCCAGTGCTGCCCGGATGTGACATTGCTTCCACAGCTTGCGGATATTTTTGGTGTGACACTGGATTATTTATTTGGTAGAGAGGCGGCACAGCTGCCCCAGGTGATAGAAGCACCTGCTACAGAAAACAAGCTTCCCTGGGAGAATGATGGTGCGCTTCATGCAGTGTTATATGTGGGACATACATTAATTGGAGAAAAGGCTGTGGATGGAAATGAGATGGCGTCCGGAATCACCTTTGAATATGAGGGGCCGGCATTAAATGTCTACAGCGCGTTTTCAGTGGAATGCGGAGATGTGGAAGGCAATGTGTCAGCGGGTACCAATGCAGAATGCGGAGATGTGGGTGGCAATGTGGTTGCCGGAACCAACGCGGAATGTGGTGATGTAGGCGGCAATGTAGTTGCCGGAACCGATGTGAGCTGTGGCGATGTGGAGGGCAATGTTACCGCCGGAACCGGCGTAAGCTGTGGAGATATTGAAGGCAAGGTAGAGGCCGGAATCGATGTGTGTAGCGGCGATATTGAGGGTAATGTGAACTGTGGCGGAACATTAAACTGTGGTGATATCGATGGCAATGTGGATTGTAAAATGAACATCAATTGTGGGGACATTGACGGTGATGTGACTGCCGGGATGAATATTACCTGTGGGGACATTGATGGTGATGTATCTGCGGTAAGTGTGGTTAGAATGTAAACGATAACCACCCAAATCGTGCACCTCTTTCCCTTTTCTTTCGTGTAAGTAAATGGTAAACTAGATTTATCATATACGAAGGGGAGATTGCATATGGCAAAAGAAACGGTAGTAAAAGAAACGGTGAAGAAAGGCATTTCCTTTGGAAGTGCACTGGCTATGATTGTCAGCTATACAGCATGGAATTCCATCCCATGGGCGGTATTTCACGGACTACTTGGCTGGGTTTATGTGTTTTATTATGCTATAAAATATTAGTCTGAGAAAGGGCTTACGAAAGTAGCCCTTTTTGGCGTTAAAATAAAGGGGAATCCGATGTTTATACGAGAAGATAATACTTACAATGATATTCGCGAGAAGTCACTTCTGCAGTGGCTTTCGGAGATGGAGCAGCATGAGGATGTGGCTGTGCGGGGCGGTGTGAAGCTTTGCAGAGAATATATGGCGCATTTGAAGCAGCAAAATGAGAACCTGAAGCAAGAGATAGAGCTGAAAAATCAGTACTTAAAGAAAATGTCAAAGAGGGGCTAGAGATGCTGGAGTTTTTGTTTGGAGTAAAGAGAAATAAAGAGCTGGATGCCATTATGAGACGCATCGATTCCAATGTGGCAAATAATTACAAGGATGCTGCGCAGGAGAATCTCAAGGAATTTGAGAAGCTTCTTTCAGAGCTTTCACAAGGTGGAAAGCTTTCCGAAAAACAGAGGGCGGAATACCAGAAGCGACTGGCAGAGTACCGAAGCAAAATGAAGGAATTTACCCATAAGGACCAAAAGCCTTATTGGACGTAAGAGGAGCCCGGGCTAGGACTCCTCTCTGATATCAGCACTTACGGAGGGTAGGCTGCTTAGATTGTTGGTTTCATTCTCATCGGGAAGGGCCTTTAGGTATTCCGTATCCCTACGATGGGCAACGCCTACACCTTTGATTTGACCCGCCTTTGCCATGGACACGCCTTCCTCTTTGGATACGATGTTTCCATCGGAAAGCTGATAACCCTTGATGCGGCCACGGGATTTCACCACACCGGTGATGGTTTTTGCATCCGCTGCGGGGGTAGGTACTTCGTCCAAGGCTGCATAGGCAAGCTGTGCGCCGGCGTCATTTTGTTCAGTATTCATATACATTCTCCATTCTTTCTGTTTTGCAGTTATTATGTGGAGAATGGGGAAGATTATACGGAGGAAGATATGGAGAATATTAAGAGAGAAGAAAATGAATTTCCCAAAAGATTTGCGTCTTATGTGGAAAAGGATTATGGAATTTTATTTTATATGGAGGATAATAAGGACTCCTACGATGGTAATCATGCCTGCATTTACCCGGAGAAAATCACGGATTTGGGAGCAGTGCTGGATGATATTGCAGAATTTTATAGGAAGCTAGGAATTCGGGCGTCTATTTATCATCCCTATGTAAAAGATTATTACAAGGATAATGAGGAGATATTGAAGTCCCATGGTTATACATATACCCCGGAGGAGGACCATCGGGTGATGCTTCTTACCGCAGAGAATCAGATTAAGGAACCCAAGCGTCTGGATATTCATGTGTTAAATGCGTGGGATGAGAGAGTGGCAACGGATATCCTCATCCCCAGCGGTGAGCCCTGGGAGGTGGAGGTTACCAGGAAGCGTGCAGAGGCAGAAGGAGCGTACCTTTTTGTGGGGTATCTGAATGGCAAAGCAGTCGTGTATACGGATATTCATAAGTCCGATTATGACAATACCAGATTCGATTACATCGTAACGAACAAGGAGTATCGGGGGCAGGGATATGCCAGTGAGCTTCTCAGCTTTGTGGTAGAGTATTGTAAAGAGCATGCTTTTCCCATATGCTGGCAGTGGGCAGGCCCCTCGGAGCATATCTGCTATCAGGCGGGCTTTCGGGAGAGCTTTACCATGGAGGCAGGCTATGCCACAGGACCGGAGTTGTAGGTTTACATTATAAGGGGGAGAGAAGCATGAAGGGAACATTTGCGGCAGCGGATATTACGCTTTATCATGTAAAAAAGAAGGAAAGAATAAAGGAACCATCCTATGTGGCGTATGAGGTGTCCACGGGGAAGGTGCTGGCAATCGGAAAAGAAGCAGAGAATATGCTCTGTGATGGAAAAAGGGTGAAATGTGTATCGCCCTTCCATCAGGGCCGGGTGCACGATTTTGATGTGGCAAGAGTACTGTTTAAGCAGCTGTTTAAAAGATGCTTTGCAGGAAGTGTGCTCAAGCCGAGAGTGGCTGTGTGCCTATCTTTTCCCTGTGAAAAGATATTCCTGACAGCCTGTGAGCAGCTGATGCTGGTTGCCGGAGCAAGGGAAGCAGTGCTGTTTGAGGGCGTTACGCTGGAGGAATTTTTACAGAAGACCCCTGCAGCAGAATTGGAGAGATATACAGGAGTGGTAGCCATTTCCAAGAATAATATGCAGGAATATGCAGAGGAGCTTTTAGGAGAGACCTGTGATATCATGAAGGAGTGGGGGATTTCCAGAGAGCAGGTGCTTATGATGCTGGAGAAATACAATTTTTGATGGACTGGCATTTAAGCAAAACCCTTACATAGGTTTTGCTTTGTTGTGACCAGCCTTTGCTTTTCCCTGAATTTCAGGTACGGGAGGGGCATCATTTTTGGGAATGTGTGTTTTGTGGTTGCTCTCCGTACCATGTGGTTCTTTCGGGTCTGGTCGTCTCATACCGGCTTTTGCCATGGATTTATTACCTCTTGTGCTTGTGAAATGAAATATGATATTATTATTTCAAACATAGCGGTTTTTATTCCTTTGTTTTTTGAGAAAGGTGTGGCTTATATGGCAAAAGATTTATTTTTACAAGCAATCATAAAGTTTATATGTGGTGTAATCGTTATCGGTTTACTGCTATTTCTCCCGGCAGGAACGTTTCTTTACCCAGCAGCCTGGTTATTTATGGGGATTCTTTTTATCCCTATGTTCCTTACGGGGATAGTGCTGATGTTTAAAAATCCTAAGCTACTTAGGAAACGTCTGAATGCCAAAGAAAAGCAGACGGAGCAGAGTATGGTGGTTAAGCTCAGTGGATTGATGTTTTTGGTGGGCTTTGTGGCAGCAGGCTTGAATTTCCGCTTTCAGTGGATTGTATTGCCCAAGGTAGTGTCATGGATTTCGGCAGTGGTATTTTTGCTTGCGTATTTGCTCTATGGGGAGGTGCTCAGAGAGAATACATATCTTTCCCGTACCGTGGAGGTACAGGAGAATCAGAAGGTGATTGATACCGGGCTCTATGGTATGGTTCGTCATCCCATGTATAGTGTGACCATTTTGCTCTTTTTGTCCATGCCGTTAGTGCTGGGCAGTGTGATTTCCTTTGTGATTTTTCTGGCATATCCACTGATTATTGCTAAGAGAATCCGAAATGAGGAAGAGGTGCTGGAGGCAGGGCTGGCTGGATATGCAGAGTATAAGAAAAAGGTAAAATATCGTTTGATACCGTTTGTTTGGTAAATAGAAAAAAGGAGAAAATAGGATATGCAAAGTTATTTAATCAAAGATACTACCAAGGAAGAACGTATTGCCCTTATTAAGCAGTGGCTTCCGGTGGAGGATGGTCTGGAGGAATGTGAAATCGACCTTTGGGACATGTATAGGGATTATATCAATGGTGAGAAGGAAATCGCGGAGATAAATGCGGCTTTCAATGCGCAGTATTATTGTGAGAGATAATTCTTTTGGGAAATGTGAATTAGAGGCCTATGAACATGTGGAGGAAGACATTATGAGCCTATTTGATACAATCCAAAATTATAGACCAATGAACCAACAAGAAGAATATGACAAAGAACAAATGCTACAGTTTATGAGGTGCAATAAAAACTATTTGGAACGGGAAAATCAGATTGCACATTTTACCGCTTCTATGTGGACAGTGAATAAAGAACGAACCAAAACCCTGATGGTACATCACA
>CAZOSU010000172.1:0-5568 GCA_964582515.1 uncultured Acetatifactor sp.
TGGGTCTCTATCGATAAAACAGTTTTTCTCCTTTTTCAAAATTCTGCCGGTAATCTCCAAAAGCCCCTTTGCGTCACAGAGAATACAAGCTGCATCCCCAAATTTACCTTTTTTTGCCACGCCGGCTTCAAAATATCCTTCCAGCATTTTGTCATAGCTTTCCGAAATGTGGGCCGTATGACGATTATAATGCCTGTACACTGCCATCCTTTTATAGCTGCCATCCGGCATCTCAATCACAAAATCCACCGGCTTTTTAGTGAAACGCTCCGGCACATCATAGATTTCTTCTATGGCATGAATAAAGGTATTACGGATATGGGTCACTCCCACCAGAAGAATCTTCGCCTCCCTTTCCGGCAGCCGTCCCATCACCCCTCCGGGCGGACAAGGTGTAAGCGCCCTTTCCTCTCCTTTTACATATTCTTCCGCAGCCTTTCCATAGGCGGCGATACTGTGGGTTGGATGCAGGGAGCGTACCACCCCTTCTCTTTCCCGAAAGATATTGGGTAAAAGACCCACACATGCCGGCTCCGTCTTTGGGCGAAACACATTATAGCTTTCGCTCATCTGCTTCCATGTATGGGTCGGAAGCAGCAACAGCCCCTCCTTAAAATACTCCATCCAGGTGTCAATCACACCATCTGCTCTTCCTTCCACCTCACCGATGGCCTTCATGGAGGAGTGGATAAAAACAGTATCCGTGCCTTTAAGCCCCATCTCTTCCAATTGCTTTTTTAAGATTTCTTTTGTATACATACAACCTTCCTCTGCTGTTTAAAATACTGTCATTATATCATCTTCCCCATGAAAACACCATCTTCACAAAATATCAGTTGTTTTTCGCCGGAAATCATAAAAACCTCCTTTGTTTTATTTTATCAAAGAGGGTATAGTTTTTATAGACTATTTAAAAAGAGAGATTATATTATGAATCCAAAGAAAAAGATTGATATGACACAGGGGCCAATCCTGAAGCTGGTTTTATTATTTGCACTGCCCATCTGCGCAGGAAATGTTTTACAACAATTATATAACACTGTGGATACGCTGGTTATCGGCAACTTCTGTAGCTCCATCTCCTTAGCTGCCATCGGCACCAGTGCGCAGCCGGTAGAGATGGTGCTTTGCATTTTCCTTGGTATGGGCACGGGCGTATCCATACTGGTTTCCCAATGTGTCGGAAGCGGGAATACTGCCAAGTTAAAAAGTCTGGTCTCCACCGCTACCTCCTTTGTGTATCTGTGTGCCATTCCTTTATCCATCCTCGGTTTAGTCTTAGGACCCTTGATTTTAAAATTCATGCAGGTTCCCGAGGATGCATGGGACTATTCCGTAGCCTACATCCGAATTTATTTTTTAGGCACTCTGGGGAACATGGGCTACAATTTTAATGCGGGTATTTTGCGTGGTATGGGAGACAGTAAATCCTCCTTATTCTTTTTACTGATTTCCTGCATTGTAAATATCGTTCTGGATTTACTGTTTGTAGCCGTATTTCACTGGGATGTATCCGGCGCCGCACTGGCCACCATCATCGCTATGTTCGCCTCATGGTTTTTCAGTATTATATATATTCAAAAAAAATATCCTGAGCTGGAATATTCTCCCCTTCCCGGGAAACTTGAAAAGAATCTTATGAGCGAAATTGTCAAGGTGGGCCTGCCCCTTGGTCTGAACAATTCCATTTACTCTGTTGGGCACATATTGATGCAGGCCTTAATTAATGAGCAGGGCTCAGCATTTATGGCCGGCTGTTCGGTGGCCTCCAAGCTTACCGGCATGGCCAACGTAGCCATTACCGCCCTTGCCTCTGCATGCTGCACCTTCTCCGGGCAGAACATCGGAGCCAAAAACTATGTCCGGCTTCGCAAGGGACATCTGCTGCTTCCGGTATTTTCCGGCATCATCACCTGTATAGGTGGTCTGATTGTCACCACACTGTGCGAACCCATTATCCGTATGTTCACACCGGACCCTGAGGTAATTCCTCTGGCAATTCTCTACATCCGGGTGGTACTGCCCTTCACCTGGCTCTATGCGGTCTTTAATGGTATTATCAACTATGTAAACGGTGTAGGCGTGGTAAAATATCCAACCATCGTAAATATCCTTATGCTGTGGGCAGTACGAATTCCCGTAGCACACCTAATTAACCGTTATATCGATGGCAGATACATCATGGCATGCCTTCCCATCAGCTTCGGCTTCGGAATGCTGTGCATGCTCTGCTACTACCGCACCAAGCACTGGCGCGGCCTGATGAAGCTGGCGAAGGAGCAGGCGGACTTAAATGCCGTATAGGAACATGGTCTGAGCGCCTGGGGGAACACTCCTTCTTCTGCCTGCCGTGCGAATACTGCTTAAATTTCACAAAACCGCAGAATACGTTGTTTTATTATTTCGTGTTCGTCCAAGATTCGAGCAAAAACCGGGCTGTGTTCGTCTGATGTGAGACATAAATGTCTCCCCCAGTCGGACACAGCCCGGTTTTTGTCGAAAGATGGACGTACACGAAGGACAACGTATTCTGCGGTTTTGGAAATTTCTACGCAGTCTCCGCAAGGCAGGCAGAAGAAGGAGTGTTCCCCCAGGCGCTCAGACCATGTTCCTATACGGCAATCCCATCATTTACTTATTCAGGAAATCATACTGGCTCATGTAAAGGTTGTAATACAGGCCACCCTCATTCTTCATCAGCTGCTCATGGTTGCCCATTTCCACGATTTTGCCGTGGTCAATGTACATAATACAGGAGGAGTTTTTGATGGTGGAAAGTCTATGGGCAATGATAAAGGAGGTTCTGCCCTTTAACAGCTCGTTTAAGCCCTTCTGCAAGAGAATTTCGGTCTCGGTATCGATGCTGGAGGTTGCTTCGTCCAGTATCAAAATCTTCGGGTCTGCCAGAATCGCTCTTGCAAAGGAGATTAACTGGCGCTGTCCCTGGGATAAACGGCTTCCGCGCTCATTTACTTCTGTTTCATAGCCATTTTCCAGTCCCATAATAAAATCGTGGGCGCATACGGTCTTGGCTGCACGGATGACATCCTCGTCCGTGGCCTCGTTATTGCCGTAACGAATATTATCCATGATGGTTCCGGCGAAGATAAAGCTGTCCTGCATCATAACACCCATCTGACTACGCAGTGACTTGATGGTCACCGAATTGATATCGATACCGTCGATAAGAAGCTGACCCTTGGTCACATTGTAGAAACGGCTGATTAAGTTTACAATGGTGGTCTTTCCGGCACCGGTAGGGCCTACGATTGCAAAGGATTGTCCCACGTTTGCCTTAAAGCTCACATCATTGAGAATCTGCACGCCATCCTCATAAGCAAAGCACACATCCTTAAATTCTACCTCACCCTTGATTTCCGGCATAGGTACTGCTCCGGGAAGGTCCTTTACTTCTACCGGCTCATCAATGGTCTCAAAAATTCTTTCAAGATAAGAGATTGCGGTAAGGAGCGAATTATAAAAGTTTGCTAACGTAGTAATAGGCGCCCAGAATCTGGATATATATCCGGTGAAGGCAATCAGAGTACCCACTGTCATTGCACCAAAGCTATCCGTAATCCAGGCTACGCCCAAGGCATATATAATGGCGGTGGTTACCACCGTGATGGTCTGTACCGTAGGATTCATGATAAAATTATACTTTACCGCCGTATACCATGCTTTTCTGGAATCTGCACTGAGGCGATTGAAAATATCGGTATTGTAATCCTCTCTTACAAAGGACTGGGTCACCCTTATACCATTAATGCTTTCTGCAATGTAGGCATTTAAGTTGGACTGCTTATTTGACTGAACCTGCCATGCACGACGCTGCTTTTTCTTGATAATAAATACAAGAGTTGCCAAAACCGGCAGACCACATAAGCAGACCAGCGTGAATCTTACATTCAGACTCAGCATGAAAAACAATATAAAAAACAAACTGCATAAATCTGTAATAGTATTTACAATACCATTGGACAGCAGGTCACTTAAGTTGTTTACATAGTTTACCACTCGTACCTGAATCTTCCCGTGGGGCTTATCGTCATAGTAGGAAAAGGGAAGCTCCTGCAGATGAATAAACAAATCTCTTCGAAGAGCATGGATAATTCCCTGCCCTATCTCCGCCATCATTTTAATCTTGAAACGAAGTATCACCACTACTATCAGAGTCACTACCAGCATCAGACAGCTGGCAATAATAACTCTTCTGGTTGCATCCTCCTTGGAAATCAAGCCATGGATGGCACTGCTTTCCACAGTGTCCATGACATCCTTTAAAAAGAGAGGTGTCAGCATGGACAAGGCACTGGAAATCAACATAATCACAACCACAAAAATCAATTTGTTTTTGTAAACACCGATATAGCTTCCCAGTCTCTTTAATTGATTAATGTCAAACCCCGACTCTAAGGTTTCATCAATATCATACTTATTTCTAGCCATTGACTGCTTCCCCCTTTCTGATTTTCTCGTATTCACCGTACTGATGCATGAATACAGTGTAATAATAGCCTTGCTTCTCCATCAGCTGGTCATGGTTACCGGATTCCACGATTCGTCCCTCATCCAGCACCAGTATCACATCCGCATCCTTAATGGATGATATTCTGTGGGCGATAAAGAATACCGTCTCCTTCTTTTCCAGATTGTCCAGTGCCTGCTGAATCTGGGATTCGGTCTCCATATCCACCGCAGAAGTGGTGTCATCCAGCACTAAAATGGACGGCTCCTTAAGAAGAGCTCTCGCCAGTGAGATACGCTGCTTCTGCCCGCCGGATAAACCTACGCCGCGCTCACCAACGATGGTATCATAGCCCTCCGGCATCTCCCGGATGAAGCCATCTGCATTTGCCACCTTTGCTGCCCACTCCACGGTCTCAAAGGAGCAATCCGGCCTTGCGTAAGCAATATTTCCTTCGATAGTATCGGAAAAAAGAAACACATCCTGCATGGCCATACCGATGGTGGTACGAAGAACGCGAAGGTCCATATCCTTTACATTCTGTCCTCCAATTAACACCTCACCGCTGTTTACATCAAAGAAACGGCACATCAGGTTCACTAAGGTACTCTTTCCCGCGCCGGTAGCACCGATGATACCTACCTTCTGACCGGGCGCAATCTTAAAGCTGATATCCTTTAAGATTTCTTCCCCATCAATACTGTAGCTCACATTGCGAAACTCCACACTGCCCTCCGGTTTGGGAGCACTAATATCAAAGGGACCTGATACCGGATTTACAATTCCCGGCTTCTCTTCAATGGTGGCATATATCTTTTCCACAGAGGTCACAAAGCGGAACCAGTCATTGACAATCCAGCCTGCCATACGCAGGGGCTCATTGAGCATCCACAAATAGCCGTTAATCATGGCCATATTACCAAGGGTCATGTCCCCATTAATCACCATGATACCACCCACCAGCATCAGTACAAAGGTAAGAAGGCTTGCCAAAAACTCAAACACCGGCACATGCTGCATCCAGATTTTGGTAGCCGCCAGCTCCGAATCACGGTATGCGGCATTTTCTCTATCAAATTTAGAAATCTCAAACTCTTCCT
>CAZOSU010000172.1:5578-5918 GCA_964582515.1 uncultured Acetatifactor sp.
AAAGGCCTTCACCACCCTGTTGCCACTGATATTTTCCTGGGCAAAGGCATTTAAGCTGGAGAAGCGTTCACGAATCTTGGAAAATCCGGGCTTAACACGCTTGGACTGCACAATGGTATTGGCCAGAGTCAGCGGAAGCACAAGGAGCATGGCGCAGGCAATACGCCAGTCCACCGTAAACACCATGGCCAGTGAGATGCAGAACAGTAAAATGCACTCGTAGGTAAAATAAATAACATGTGCCACGAAATGGCGGATAGCCATCATATCACCGGTCTGACGGGACATCAAATCACCGGTCTTATTATTGTTGTAAAAGGTAAAATCCTTGGCAACCAGA
>CAZOSU010000173.1:0-5901 GCA_964582515.1 uncultured Acetatifactor sp.
GCACGATTTTAATACAAGATACAGCAAGACAAATTAAAATAACAACAATTGCTCCAATAATATATGGCATAACATACTCCTCCTAGAATTATTTACTAATTTTTTCTTCGCGGACTATCAGCTTCACACCACTGACAGCTTCCACTTCAACAACAGCACCCTCTGCAATTTTTCCGTTTTCTTCTACACATCTGGCGCTCCACTCCTGTCCTGCCAGAGTAACGCGACCCTTCCCCTGCAGATTGTCGATTTCCTCTGTAACGATTGCATTCTGTCCGATAACACTGTCCACATTGGTTTTTGTCACATTACGATTGAAATATCGCCTTGCAATGGGCCTGGTATAGAACAAAAGCAACACGGATATCGCCAGAAACAACACAACCTGCAACCAGATTGGTGCATGAATTGCAGATACTATAAGTGCCACAAACGCACCACCGGCAAACCAGATGGTAGTAAGTCCCATAGTCAAAACTTCAATCACAAGACAGATAACCAATATAGCAAACCACATGACCGTCATATTCGGCATATTCTCTCCCCCTTCCTCTTTAGACTTTTTTCTGCTTTACAACTTTATCTTACTACATCAGCAAATTTCCTTCAATCCCCTTTTATTACCAAAAATTAAGCCCTAACGTGTTAAAAACTGCACGTTAGGGCCTTGCCTGATTCCTTATAAAATTTTACTAGTAGAACACGTGGTTACCGATTACAATTCCGTCTCGACCATCGTTTCTTCTAAAGTGTGTCATATCACCAACATTGGATATGCCGGAAAGTGCTTCCTCCGCTGCGCGGATACAGCTTTCCTGAATCTTGCCGGATTCGTACACACGATTTACCGTACCTCTCATAGCCGGTGTAAACTGACCGGATGCATAGATAACACCATGAATGGTATCCGGATATGCTGCACTACGTACACGGTTCATAACTACCGCACCTACCGCCAGCTGTCCCTCATAGGACTCACCTCTTGCCTCACAATGAATTAATGCTGCAAGTAAAAGCTTGGTGTCCGCATCCGTTGTATATTGACCATAATTCTTATGGCGCTTTGCTTCTTTTTCTGCTGCTTCACGAGCTTTAATCTCGTCCATGGTCTCGCCCTTATCAATCTGGAAGGAAATGTCCACAAACTCTGCAGCCACATATGCGTCGGTACCCTCATAGTCCACGCATACCCATTCCTCATTCTCGGTGGAAACCACCTCTAATATCTCATCCTTCACCAAAAGAACGATTTCCTCTCCCTGAAGACTGGGCTCTTTTCTCACACGAAGCGCCTCTGCGGTAATGGTAGCAATCTGCTTGCCCACTTCATCCGCCAATGCTTCTGCCTCTTCACCGAACAAAAGATATTCATCCTTTGCCCAGCCGATGATATTACCGGATTGCAGCTTCGTCCAGCCATTGGCGCGCTCTAAAATAATACCGCCGCAATCCTTATATAACTTTCCAACCTTCTTTGAATCTTCGTTGGCTTCTGCTCTGACATTCAGAGCACTTTTTACGTTGGCCATAACCAGCTTACTCTCCTCCTCCACTACCGGGGGGGTCAAGTTTAATTCTTTTTCTGTAGCATTTAAGTACTCAACCGCAGTATTAGAGTCCACGTTGAGAATGGCTGCCACACCGCCATTAAAGGAATCCAGGTAATTTGCCCAGCTGCCAGCTTCTGCGCTGATACTTGTATTCATAGCCACCGTCATTGCTAAAACAAGACCGGACAATCTTACAAGCAGCCTTCTGCTTCTTGCCATCTTTTTTACCTCCGTTTAACATCAAAAATGTTACAATTTTGTTAACAACGTTACGCCGAACATAATAACAGAACATTTTTTCTTTGTCAACCCTTAAAGATTCTTCGACTTTTCCACGCAGGCTTCCACTGCATCAATAACCGCTGCTCGCATCCCCTTTTCCTCCAGCACCTTAACTGCTGCGATGGTAGTGCCTCCCGGCGAGCACACCATATCCTTTAATTCCCCCGGATGCCTGCCGGTTTCCAGCACCATTTTGGCACTTCCAAGCACCGCCTGGGAAGCAAAGGTATACGCCAGATTTCTGGGCATTCCCGCATTTACCGCCGCATCCGCCATGGCCTCGATAAACAAAAACACATAGGCCGGTGAGCTTCCGCTGATACCGACAAATGCATCAAAAAGTCTTTCCGGAAGTTCCTCAGCCACACCAAAGGTTAACAGAAGCTTTTTTACGGTTTCCAGCTCCTGCTTTGTCACATTGGTGTTGTTACAAATTGCAGTACAGCCTTCTCCTACAAAAGCCGGAGTGTTCGGCATCAGACGGATAATTTTGGCATCTTTATTTTGTAATCCGTCTTCAATATTTTGCACCGTTTTTCCTGCAGCTATACTTACAATAACCGTTGTTCTTTTAATTCTGCCCCGAATATCTTCCATTATATCCGGGAAGAAAATCGGCTTGACTGCTAAAAATAAAATGTCTGCCTGCTCCGCTACGTCTCCATTATCCTCCAGCACCGTCATTCTAAATTTTTCCTGTGCATTTTTTCTCATCTGCTCCGACTTATCACTTCCCAGCAGATTCTCCGGCTTTACTGCTTCCGCTCTTAACATACCACCTATCATAGCCGATGCCATGTTTCCTAATCCTATAAAACCAATCTTCATTTTATACTCCTTTATATATTTAATTTACACTTCTTTGTCTATGCACTTCATACATAAGTAAAGAGGTTGCTATTGCTGCGTTTAGTGATTCCACCCTGCCTTCCATGGGGATTTTCAGGTAATGCTTCGCCATATCCGCCGTCTCTTTTTTTAGCCCGTTCCCTTCATTTCCGATAAGAAAAGCACAGCCACCCTTAAAGGAAAAGCAGTCATAATAATTCTCACCCTTTAAGTGAGCCGCATAGGTTTCCACGCCCTCCCTATGTAATTTCTCAAGCAGCGCCCCTATCTCTTCTATATAAATATGAGGCACCCGATAGATAGAGCCCATGGTAGCACGAATGGTCTTGGGATTATAAATATCCACTGTATTTTGTGACATCAAAACCGCTGTCACCCCGGCACCTTCCCCGGTTCTGATGATGGTTCCCAGATTCCCCGGGTCCTGCAAATCCTCCAGCACCACAAACATGGGATTTTCCACTTGGAGCAGGGCCTCCAAATCAAATTTCGGCCGCTGTATCACACAGAGTATTCCCTGGGGTGTCTGGGTATCCGACATCTTCAAAAGCACATCCTTGGAAACCACCTCATATCCTGTACGCTTCAGCTTCTGAATAAGTGCAGTTCCCTTCACCTTTTCCAATATTTCTTCTAATACATATGTCTCCTTTATGGATGCCTCCGGAGCTTCCTCATACATCTTAAGCCCCTCCACCAGAAAGATACCGTCCTTTTTCCGCTCTCTGGCCTTACTCTGCCACTGCACCACCTGCTTCACTCTGGGATTGGATAAACTGGTTATCATACTTCTTCCTCGCTACTTACGGATATTAAAAAGCTGTTATACCAGTACAGTATAACAGCTTTGTTCTTCTTTCACCAGTTTTTTATAAAAGTCTCGCGATTTCGTACTGATATGGGTCAATGGACTTCTTCATATTCAGTGCTTCTTCGATATCATAATCGATGAATTCGCCGTGCTTATAAGCGATAACACGGTTGCTCTTGCCTGCGATTAACGCATCTACGGCACAGGCGCCCATCATGGATGCGTAATAACGATCCTTTCAGGTTGGGTTACCACCACGCTGCATGTGACCTAAGATAGTTGCACGAGTCTCGATACCGGTAGCAGCTTCAATTCTTCTGGCCATAGAGGTGGAATGTCCGATACCCTCTGCATTGATGATTAAATGATGCTTCTTACCCTTCTTACGGTTGCGGATGATGTTGTTGATAATGTTCTGCTCGTCATAATCATAATTTTCCGGAAGAAGAATATCCTCTGCACCATTTGCCACACCACACCACAGTGCAATGTAACCGGCATTTCTACCCATTACCTCAATGATACTGCATCTTTCATGGGAAGATGAGGTGTCCTTTACCTTATCAATTGCTTCCATAGCGGTATTGATTGCAGTATCGAAACCGATGGTATATTCGGTACAGGAAATATCAAGGTCGATGGTTCCCGGTACACCGATGGTGTTGATACCGAGTCTTGCAAGCTTCTGGGCTCCACGATAAGAACCGTCACCGCCGATAACTACGATACCATCGATACCGTGCTTTCTACATATCTCAGCACCCTTCTCCTGTCCTTCTGCAGTAGTAAACTCCACACATCTTGCAGTACCTAAGATAGTACCACCCTTCTGGATAATATCTGAAACATCCCGCGCCACCATGTCCTTAATCTCTTCATTTAAAAGACCATGATAGCCTCTCATGATACCCTTAACCTTTAATCCTCTACCAAGAGCTGTACGCACCACTGCTCTTACCGCAGCATTCATACCCGGTGCGTCGCCACCACTGGTTAATACTCCTATTGTCTTAATTTCCTTTGCCATGAGGTTACCTCCTCTTGTCCTACTTACATACTATCATTGCATTTTTTCAATATTTTAATCCATTTTCTATCTGTTTTCAATAGGTTTGGTTAAAAATTTAACATTTTCTTGGCCAAAGGCAACATTTAAACGGTTCCGCAAGGTCTCGTCCGCCCTCACATTACGGTTGTCCGGAAGCACCTTGTAGGTCTTCTGAGGACTTTTTATAAAAATGACAAGATTGTCATCTCCCTCCATGTCTCCGGTTACTTCATATAGTAACTTCTCCTTGGCCTGAAAATCCTCAAGAGTCTCAAACTGTACCCATACACCCTTAGGAAGTCCCTGTGGCTGAGGCTTTGGCACCGGCGGTACCGGTCTCTGATAGCCACCTCCATAGCTCTGTCCTGGTTCATAGCCCTGTCTGTTGCCAAACCGCCCAGCAAAGGTCTTCCCCTGCTGTGCATCCTCAAAGCTGATAATCTGCTCACACAAAAGCTTGGCATCCTTATCCTCTTCTGCGGAAACACGACCCTTGATGAAAATCTTGGCTTCCTCCAATAAAAGAGTAGAAAATTTCTCATAATCCTTGGGAAATACTACTACTTCCACATTTCCAACCAAATCTTCTATATTTAAAAAGCACATAATCTTATCATTTTTTGTGTACTTAATGGTCTTCTCTGCAATCATACCACCTATGACCACATTGGCATGATCCTCCACCGACACAGCTCCCGTTTCCTCATCCAATGCAAAATCCACCGCACTATTTGTGGCATATCTTTGCAAAAGCTGCTGATATTCCTCCAAGGGATGTCCACTGACATATATTCCCAGCACTTCCTTCTCAAAGGCAAGACGCATTTCCTTAGGGTACTCTCCCACATTTGGCATTTTAATGTCAAACTCGTCCTTATCCTCCTCAGAGGCAATATCAAACAGAGAAATTTGTCCTGCCATATTGTTCTTCTTATCATGAGTAATGTGGTCCAGAATCTGCACGTACACACTCATGCACTGCTTTCTGGTACCCCCCAGACTATCCAGCGCACCGGACTTAATGAAGTTTTCAATCGCACGTTTATTGACATCCTTGTCAGCTACGCGGGTAATGAAATCCTTTAAGTTAGTATATCTTCCCCGCTCCTTACGCTCCTTTACGATGGTCTCAATCACCGGTCTGCCCACATTTTTAATTGCAGTCAGGGCATAGCGGATACTGTTTCCGGATACGGAAAAGCCCGCTTCCCCTTCATTAATATCCGGGGGCAGAATATTGATGCCCATATTCCGGCACACCAGTATATACTCGGATACCTTCTTAGAATTATCAATCACCGATGTCATCAGCGCCGCCATAAACTCTACCGGATAATAATATTTCAAATAAGCCGTCTCGT
>CAZOSU010000174.1:0-5900 GCA_964582515.1 uncultured Acetatifactor sp.
TCTAATATCTGAATCAGTACATCGTCTCCCACCAGAGGCTTTTTTTTATCCTTACGGAATACCCCCTTGGCCTTACACTCATAAATGCCCTTGCCCGGAACATGCACATAATAGAATCCTGCAATTCCTTTTACAATTTTTCCCTGCATGCTACTCCTTTACAAACTCCACTCTTCTGGTGAAGGATTTGGTCTCTGTAACCCCCGGCATGGTGACCTGTCCTCCGGTATTCGGATCGCTCACCGTGGTTCCCGATGTGGTAACCGTGTAATAGAAGGTGAGAGTACCTGCCGACGAGGTAATTCCATAATGATTTGCTGCCTGTGGGAAGCTGGTCACATTAGTATCTAAAAGAATCTTTCCATCATCTGTCTCCAACGTTATCCGAACGGAATTTCCAGCCACATAATCCGGTGCCTCTGCCTTGGTAGGAGCATCAATACTGATATTGCATTTGTACGTAACTTTCTCCTGCCCTTTACTTATCTTAATTTCCACACCGGTATCCTTTTCCAGATACACACCATGGGAATAGCTCTGGTAACATACCAAGCCCTCCGGAACCTCATCATGCACCATATACCCCACGCTCTTTACACTCAGGCCGGCTTCTATCAGGGTAAACGTCGCATCCTCCTCATTCATACCAATCAGATTGGGCATTTTTACCAGATTCTCTGACACACCGATGCTGACAGTTACTACTACCTCACTGCCTATGGGCGCTGCCTCTCCCTGCGCAGGAAGCTGGCTGATAACACGTCCCTTCTCCACTTCTGTGGAGTAGCTCTCCTCACGCTTAATTTTAAAGCCTGCATTTGCCAATGTATTAAACGCCTCTTCATAGGTTAAATCCAGTACATAGGGCACTGAAGCCACCTCCACATCATCTCCATAGGAGGGCGCAGAAGTCTCTGCCGGATTCGTATTCACCGGCTCTGAAGTCATGATAATAGGTCCCTGATTATCAGAGGAGGCTCCCGGGGTAGTAGGCGTAGTGTTGAAAAAGCCCATAATCTTACCCATAAGCACCACAATAATAATACAGATAATCACACCGGCACCGATGGCCAGTCCGGTGGTTATTTTCTCCATCCGTGAACCCTGCTCTTCTTCGTATTCTTCCTCATATTCCTCTGCTACAGGCTCTGCTTTTAAACGAATACTGCTGTCACGCGGACGCACGGTTTCTGAAGCATCTTCCCTCAGCGCCGTTTTACGTTTAATCTGTGCCATATCCTCCTTGGACATCATGCGAGTACTTGCCTGGGTATCCACAGCAGCACTTGCCACCACGAACCCCTCCGGATTCATCAGGGACTGCTTTAAATCCGCAATCAACTCACCCATGCTCTGGTATCTTCTGTCAGGAGACTTCTGGCAGCACTTCTGTACAATGCCTTCCACACTGCCGGGAACCTCCATCACGAAATCCTGTATTAGTGGCAATTCCTCCTGAATATGCTTGATTGCAATGGCTACTGTGGTTTCTCCATTAAATGGCACCCTTCCCGTAAGCATCTCAAACAAAGAAATTCCCAGAGAATAGATATCACTCTTTTCATCACTATAGCCGCCTCTTGCCTGCTCCGGTGAGGTGTAATGCACAGACCCCATCACATTGGAGGTAATGGTATTACTGGTAGCAGCCTTGGCAATACCAAAATCTGTTACCTTCACCTTTCCATCCTTGGAGATAATAATATTCTGCGGCTTAATATCTCTATGAATAATATGATTGTTGTGTGCAGCCTCAATGCCCATACAAATCTGTATGGCTATGCTTACAGCCTCCTTATAAGACAGTCTGGCTTTTTTCTCAATATACTTTTTCAAGGTGATGCCTTCTACCAGCTCCATTACAATATAATGGATACCACCTTCTTCCCCAACGTCGTATACATTTACAATGTTGGGGTGCATAAGACCTGCTGCCGCCTGTGCTTCAATCCGAAACTTGGATACAAAGTTGGCATTCTCGCAAAATTCCTGCTTGAGCACCTTCACTGCCACAAAACGATTCAGCTTATGACATTTTGCTTTATAGACATCTGACATTCCGCCGGTACCGATTTTCTCTAAAATCTCATACCGGTCTCCTATCATCATTCCGATTTTAATCATCTTTACCTCGCTAATTTCCTATCCTGCGGATATACTACAATTCTGATACTTCCAAAAGTACTACGGATATATTATCCCTTCCCCCTCTTTCGTTCGCCATGTGCACCAATTGCTGTGCTTTCTCCACAACATCTCTCTGACCACGGACAATCATG
Organism: uncultured Acetatifactor sp.; assembly: GCA_964582515.1. Lineage (GTDB taxonomy): Bacteria > Bacillota > Clostridia > Lachnospirales > Lachnospiraceae > Acetatifactor. The sequence goes on from CAZOSU010000174.1 coordinate 2,280, forward strand.
AGAATCTCTTCATCGTCCAGCATATTGGTCAGTCCATCGGAACACAACAAAATTGTATCCTGCTTAGTTAATTCTACCGTAAAGAAATCTACTAATACCTGCTCTGATACTCCCACTGCTCTGGTTATGATATTCTTGTCCGGATGCATTCTGGCAGCTTCTCTATCCAGCCCTCCCATCCGGACCATCTCCTCCACCAGAGAGTGGTCCTTTGTTACCTGCTTAATTTCATCATTTATAATGTACAGTCTGCTGTCGCCCACATTGGCAATCTGCAGAATATTTCCCAAAATTGTGGCAGCTACCACAGTGGTGCCCATCCCCTCATATGCAGCATCCTCACTGGATTTTGCATAAATCCTTCGATTGGCTTCTTCAATGGCCCCTCTTAATATTATTGCAGGGTCCTTCTCCAAAGAACAGGCAATCACTTCTTTCATGGTATCCACTGTACATTTGGAAGCATAATCCCCTGCCCTATGGCCTCCCATACCATCTGCCACAATAAAAAGATTGGGCAGATTGCCGATGGCAACTTCACTGGAAAAAACACTGTCCTGATTCATTTGTCTCTTCCTACCTACATCGGTAATGGAAAATGTCTTTAACACTCCTTATATTCCTCCTGCTTCATATGGGAACGTCGGAGCTGACCACATGCTCCGTCAATATCTCTTCCCATTTCCCTTCTAATTGTAACGTTAATTCTGTTTTTTTCAAGCTCTTTTTTAAAGCGCTGGATATGTCTCTCATCGGACTGCACATAATCCCGTTCTTTAATGGGATTCACCGGTATCAGATTAATATGACATCCCAAGGGCTTTGCCAATTGTATCAGCTCCCTTACATCCTCCTCGGTGTCATTCTGACCGCCCACCAGACTATACTCAAAGGTGATGCGGCGCCCTGTCTGCTCCATATAAAAAGCACAGGCCTCCATCAGCTCTGCAATGGAATACCGATTGGCTATGGGCATCAGCTTCTTTCTCTTTTCATCAGTAGTAGCATGTAAGGAAAGAGCCAGCGTAATCTGCAAATGCTCCTTTGCCAGCATACGCATCTTCGGCACGATACCACAGGTGGATACCGTAATATTTCTGGCACTGATGTTCAGTCCGTTTTCATCCGTAATCAGCCGGATAAACTGTAAGAAATTGTCATAGTTATCCATGGGCTCACCACTGCCCATAATCACTACATTAGACACCCTCTCACCGGTATAAATGCTGATGGCGTAAATCTGGTCCAGCATTTCCGAGGGCATCAGATTCCTCTCCAGACCATCCAGCGTGGACGCACAAAATCTACACCCCATCCGGCAACCTACCTGTGAAGAAATACATACGGAATTCCCATGCTTGTATTTCATCCACACACTCTCCACCAGATTACCGTCCCTGAGCTGAAACAAAAACTTTCTGGTACCGTCAAGCTTAGATTCCTGCACCCGCACCGCCTTAAGGGAGGTGAATTCATAGGATTCCCTAAGCATCTGGCGAAAATCCTTGGACAGATTGCTCATTTCCTCCACATCCCGCACCAGCTTTTTATGCATCCATTCATAACACTGCTTTGCACGAAAGGCTTTTTCTCCCCTGCTTTTCATCTCCTGGGTAAGCTGCTCCAGATTAAGAGATTTTATATCCAGTTTTCCATCCACTAAAAATTGTTCCATTCTCTCTTACACCTTACTGCCTTCTAAGTCTTGCATAGAAAAAACCATCCGCCTGCGCAAAGCCCGGTAAAATCTGCTTTTGCTCCTCTAATGTAAATGGATAATTGTCACAGATATATTTTACCATATCCTCATTTTCTGCTTTATGAATCGTACAGGTGCTGTATAGAAGCACACCGCCCTTTTTCACATACTGCCAGCTGTTATCAATAATACCTTTCTGCAGCTGTCCCAGGCTCTCCATGGACTGCGGGGAAATATTATATTTTATATCCCTCTTTTTACCCATAACACCAAGACCGGAGCAGGGCACATCCATAAGTACTACATCTGCCTTCTCCTGCATTGTCTCATCGTATACGGTGGCATCATGCACCTGTGTCTCCACCTTATCGTCCAGCCTCATCCGTCGCAAATTATCTTCAATTATGGATACCTTCTCTTGGGAAACATCACGACTAAGTACCTTTCCGGCATTTTCCGCCGCCAGCATGGTTTTCCCTCCCGGAGAAGCACAGATATCCATTACAAAATCACCATGTTTTATCCCGGCAGCCCATACCGCCAGCATGGAGCTCACATCCTGCACGGTAAAGCCTCCTTCGGCAAAGCCCTCAAGGCTCCCCAGACCATCTACGCCTGATAAAAAGTAAGCACCATCCACATCGGTTGACTTCTCTACCGTTACTCCCTTTGCTTCCCAGCTCTCTATCAGACTCTGCCGCCGGCTAACAGAAAGCTCACAAGAAAAACGAATACTGACAGGATGAATCTCCATCAAGCCTTCCAGTATCCGCTCTGTATTCTCCAGCCCATAATCATCTGCAAACTGCTCCACAATCCACTGTGGCATGGAATACTTAATACTCATATAGTATAAGGGCTCCTCTGCCTTATCCGGCATGGGAATATTTTCCTTACTGGCGGAAATTTTCCGGAGCACGCCGTTGACAAAGCCCTTTAAATTGGTAAATTTTCTCTTTCCGGCCAGCTTCACCGCTTCGTTGCAGGCGGCAGCGTCCGGTACACTGTCCATATATAGAATCTGGTAGGCTCCCATACGCACAAGGCATCGGATGAGAGGCTTCATCTTATTTACCGGTACGGAAGAAAACTGACTGATGACATAATCCAGCTCCAGTCTTCTTTCGATACACCCCTCCGTCAATCTTTTAATAAAGCGTTTTTCCTGCCCTTCCAGATAATCGTATTTATCCAGCACTGCCTTCACCAGCTTGTGGGAGAAGGTTTTATTCCTCTCCATTTCAAGCAGCATGTCCAGCACAATTTCTCTGCTATTGTCAGCCATAATTTATCCCAACTTCTCTCCCACAGCCACCTTCACACCCAGAAGAAAATCGTGAGTGCTCATACGCTTTTTGCCCTCAAGCTGCAAACTGGTGATGCAAAGAAGCCCTTTACCGGTCTGCACCTTGATTTCATTTTTGGTTACTTCTACAATTTCACCACATGCTGCATCTGTATCTATATCCTCTATGTGAGCCTCCCAGACCTTAAGCTGCTTGCCCTTATATGCGGAAAAAGCACTCGGCCAGGGATTAAAGCCGCGAATCAGACGGTCCAGTACCACAGCCTCCCTGGAAAAGTCCAGCCTGCCCATCTCTTTGCCAATCATGGTGACATGACTGCTTTCCTCCTCCTTCTGCTTCTCCGGAAGCAGCTTTCCTGCTTCTAATAAAGGAAGTGCTTCTACAATGGCCTGAGCACCTGCTGCTGCCAGCTTATCATGAAGAGTCTGGAAATTATCCGTATTCTCAATGACTACTTCTTTCTTATAAAGCATATCTCCGGTATCAATCCCCGCATCCATCTGCATGATGGTAATACCGGTTTTCTCCTCACCATCGATAATCACGTGCTGAATAGGGGACGCACCACGGTACTTGGGAAGCAGGGACGCATGTATATTTACACTGCCATACTTT
>CAZOSU010000175.1:0-5885 GCA_964582515.1 uncultured Acetatifactor sp.
GAATTCGGGCATGGATGCCCGAATTAGGAGGCATTACGCATGGACGCGTATTGCCTCCGACGCATCGCTTGTCATAATGTATATGCAGTAGTCTTAGAGTGTCTTAAATATCGGAGTCTGCAATATATCCCAACCCTCTCCCGGTTCCCGGCCCATCCACGACTTCGGATTCTGACACATGTTTATATTACAAATATTCTGAATTATTCATTGCCATCTGCCGAAGTAACTTATATAATCAAAATAGTACGAAAGTTATGCGAATTTAAAGTACAAAACAAAATCTTGGAGGGACAAATGAACAGCGTTTTATATTTTTTGCAGGAGAACATGAATTTATTGATTACCCTGTTTGGTATTATCATCGGGGTATCCTTAGTGATAAATGCGATTCACTTATCACACCAGAAAAGCCGTATACAGGACGCGCTGAACTGGAAGAGACGAAGCATGTCCATCAATAAGAAAACCATGGAGCTGCAGGAGCACGAGGAAGTGGAGAATATCACGCCGGAGACCATTCATGGCTACGAGAAGGAGTTTAATAAGGTGTGCTCCTCCTATAACGTTCTGGCACAGTTTATCCCCCTGTTTCCTTTATTGGGTATTCTGGGAACCGTATCCGGCTTGATGCTACAGGTGTCGTCCCAGGACATAGCGTCCATGAGTGCTTCACTTAGTCTGGCGCTGGGCTCTACCTGGGTGGGACTGATTTTTGCTATTGGCCTTAAGATATTGGTGGCACTGACCTCCAACCGGATTATTGATGATGTGGAGATTTTACTGGAGGACTACGATAAGACCTTTGGTGACCTTGTAGCCCAGCGGAAAATCAGAGAAGATTAATCCGGGAGAGTAAGGAGCGATTCATGAGAAGAAGACGGAAAAGGAATAATGATCTGGTAATCGACCTGACATCCCTGCTGGATGTTATCTTTATCCTTTTGCTGGTAATACTGTGTGGTGAGCAGATTGCAAAGGAAGAATATATCAGTCAGGAGCGGGCAGCTGCGGAGAAGGTGCAGGAGGCAGAGGCTGCCAAGGAGCTGTATGATGACCAGATGGAGCTTAGTGACAATATCAATAAATACGTGTGTGCAATATCCGTGTATTCGGATTATAATCCGGACCAGATAACGGTGCGTAAGGTACGGGTTTTAAAGGAAGAGCAGGAAATCGAAAGCTTTGATTTAATCGGCGCGGATACGAAGGAGGCCTATGCGGCGTTTACAAATTGTCTGACGGAGTACATTACGGATAATGCGGAGCAGCCGGTGATATTGTCCTTAAATGAAGGAGACGAGAAAATATTGTACCGTGACGAGAAGGCCATATTGCAGATTTTTGAGCAGCTCAGCGATGATTATGAGAACGTATATATTAAGTAAACGGGAGAGAGACAATGGTACCAATCATATTAATCATATTAGGCAGCATACTGGTGGTATGCGGTATTGTCGGCATGTTCTCCGTGTACATACAGCCAATCAAAAAGGCGATTCGTGTGTTCTACAACCAGGACACGGACGATTTCTGGTACGAGCACGGACGCGGACAGAAGCTGATGGAGGAGGGAAGGAGAATTCTTACCGGACTCTTCGGCTTTATGATAGTGCTTGGTTTATGTCTGCTGATTCCGGGACTTTTGATGCGGTACATGCCAAGGGGCAATGCGTCCGTTATTTCTCCCTCGGAGGTGGGAGCGGACGTATCCATGGACTATGCGGCAAATGTGAATAATCAGGTTTCTGTGTCCGAATATGTGGTGGTAATCAGTGGGGAAGCCATCACATTAAATGGCATGGAGATAGCGTCCATGGAGGATTTTGAAGAGATAATAAAGCAGCTGGACCGCACCAAAAGGGTAATTGTCACCGATGATTTTGCAGTGGCGGCTACCTATCACAGGGTGGTGGAAATTATCAACCGGTATGGACTGGTATATGGAGATGGCTTGGAATGAAACGTAGGAAAAAGAGGATATTTCTGCTGGTGTTATGTGTGGTGGCAGCGCTGCTGGCGGCGTGGAAGCTAAAGCCGGTGGAGCTTATTGATAATAAGCTTTTGATAGACCTGGATGCCACCATACTGGATGCGGACTGGGGACAGGAGGACAGCGCAGGCGATGATTCCGAAGCGCCGGATTCGAAGGAGGACGACGGCATCCCGGACGTGGCACCTACAGCGGCTCCCGAGACATGGGAGGAGATAACTATCGTTATACGCGGAGAGAAAACAAAAATAAATGATGTAACCATGCATAATCTAAGCACGGTGGAAAAGTTTCTGGACATGAAGTGCGGAGAGGGTACCAGAGTATATCTGACGGACGATTATGCGGAGGCGCACGTGTACAGGGAGGTGTATGAGCTTTTGAGGCAGAAGCAGTTGGAAATCCCCTTTGTAATCAGTGAATTAATGGCGGAAGGATAGTGCGATGAGGAAAAATTACAGATATGTGATAATCAGTGTGCTGCTGGCAGCATCCCTTTTCCTTAGCGGTGCCGGCTGGTACAGTATCGTCACACTGGATACGGATAAATATGTGATATATGAGAATGTTAGGGCAGAGACCATGCTGCAAAAGAGCGATAAGGCCTTTCGGGAAAGCTACGATGACCAGTATCTGGCGGTATGGGGAACGGTGAGCACAGTTTCCGACGGAGGCAAGACTCTGACCATCTCTGCATGGGATGGCAGTGGAGGCAAGACCTTGAAATGCACTACCCAGAGCCGGGATGTGAGTCGTCAGGTAAGTGGGCTGGCGAGTGGCACGAAGGTGCGTGTGTACGGACAGGTATCGGTGACGCTTCTCTTAAATACGGTGACCTTCACCATGACCAATGTGGAGACCTTGGGGGAAGAGGTATATGCGGATGGTATGTATTCCAGCATAAGCGGGAAGGATTACCTTATGTCCGAGATGTCCAGAGTGGAGCTGTCCAAGGGAAATGTAAGCTATTATATTCCGGAGTCTTGGAAAGAGGTGGAGAACTCTGTGGACAACGGAAACAGAGTCTGTGGTTATCAGTATCGCTTAAATGAAATCGACCGTGCCACCGCCAAGGCGGAAAGTCTGTTTGTTTTCTATTTTGATAATGAGAAGGGCTTAAAATACCCCAGTGACAAGACCCAGACGGAAGAGATAGAGGTGGCTATCATCAACAATATTCTGAAGAAGGATTCGGGTACTGCGCTGGAACTGGCCAGGACGAATTACAAGACTTCTTACGGTGCTGTCTATGACTATTACAGCGACACCTATACCAGTACGGAGGGGGAGACCTATCGCGTGGAATTTATCTTTGAAAATGTGGACGAGGAGGGCGTGCTGTGTTACCTGTATGTGATGCATAATGATAATGAGGTGCGGCATCTGGAGGATGTGATGATGGTGCTTAGGCATGCGGGAATGTGAGGGATAATTGAATATTGATAGTGGATTACGCCGGCAGGGAAACCTGCCGGTTTTTTTGTTATGGCGACGAGGAAAATGGGTATCGTGCTTGCGCGAATGGACATTTGATGACCGCTAATCAGAGAGGGATTCGCAGAGCGTATCTCGTCTCCGTCCTGAAAATGGATGAGTATGCTGGCTGCGGGGTATGGGTGAGATTTAAGGAGTGTGGTACCCCGAAGGAGGCGGGGAAGAGGATACTATGGTGGATTTTGAAGAGGGGTAGGTTGGCCGCCGGGTATGGGTGAGCTATGAGGAGTGTAGTACCCCCGAAAGAGGCGGGGAAGAGGAATCTAGGATGGATTTTGAAGAGGGGTAGGTTGGCTACGGGGTATGGGTGAGCTATGAGGAGTGTGGTACCCCGAAAGAAGCAGGGAAGAGGAATCTAGGATGGATTTTGAAGAGGGGTAGGTTGGCCGCAGGGTATGGGTGAGATTTGTGAAGTGTGATACCCCGAAAGAGGCGGGGAAGAGGAAGCTAGGATGGATTTTGAAGAGGGGTAGGTTGGCCGCAGGGTATGGGTGAGATTTGTGAAGTGTGATACCCTGCGGAGGTGGTAGAAAGGGCAATTTTGGAGGATTTTTAGAGGGCAATGGGGTATCAGTGGCGGATATGGCGTGTGGTACCCTGTTTTTTTTGAAATGCGGGGTATCTGGAGAGGGAGAAGCGCTTGGTACCCTTTAAGGAGGAAAATGAAGGGAAAATTAAGGCGCAATGAGGCGTAAGGGGGTATCTGAGGAAGGAAAAAACACCTGTACCCGCGGAGGCGGTTCAATGACATTGGAGGTAGTGGCTTTGTTTTATTAAGGTGGTCCTTAGAAAAAGTAATTCGCGAAATTTACAACTCCTTTAGTAGCAGGGAGACTGCGAGCAAATAAGTCGTTGACTGCACGTTGCGTGCAGTTTTACGCTAAAGGAGGAAAAATATGGAAAACGAAAAAACATTGCATGAGGTTTGTGATGCAGTGGGTGTAACGAGGCGTGCGGTACAGGGGTATGAAAAGGCAGGACTGGTCTGTGCAACAGGGAAAAACAAGTACGGACACCTGCTCTATGACGAGAAATCTCAGAAGCGGATTGCACAAATCAAGCTGTACCAGCAGCTTGGATTTACGGTCAGGGAGATTAAGGAGTTTATCGACGCGCCGGGAGCGGTGGTGAAGGCCACGCTGGAGAGGCAGATACAGCGTTTGAAGGAGGAACGCTTGGAGATGGATGAGTTGATTGAACGGGCTTATGAATTGATGGAGGGGATTGTGGGGGAGGAAAGGGAAGAAAATGTACTGTAGAATATTTGAAAGCTATCCGGAAACTGGTTTGAAATCCAACAGCTTTATGAAAGAATCAATGAATTAGAATCATCACCGACAGAAGCTGGCATTGATATCCCAGACTCTTATTAAACCATTTTCCATTTTAATAGGGCTGACGTTATCTAAAACGTCAGCCCATTATAACAGTCTCATCAAACCAGCCCATCACGAAAAAACATCATTAACTCATACAAAAAATCAACGAAACCATTATGATAGACTATCAAAAAGTTTGGCAAACCATCAAAAAACTTTGATGACCCTTACGTTTTCAGGACAGCCCCATTATGTTAGTGTTGATTAAAAGGTTATTTTGTTCTTTTCACCATCAGGCGTTATGGAAAAAAGTTCTTCTGGAATTCTATGAAATTATTATGTGGATTAGTGCTCATGGTTTCCTCCTTAATATTGGAAAAGGCACATAGTCAAAGACTACATGCCCGTTCAAGTTAGAGCATGAGTTCATCATGTCTGATGAGTGCATACTCCTTGCAAGCATCAGCCACATGGGTTGACACTTCCTTTGCGGCTTCAGGATCCATTCTCACAGCGAAAATGACCATTGAAACAGCCGCACCAAAGGCAACAATGCATCTCCAGTCGAAAACAACTTTCTCGCACATAGCACTACCTCCTTTCTGAAGTATAACTTCAAGAATAAATGTGGTAGACTACGTTGCCCATTCATAGCATTAATTTCTTTAAAATACAATTATGCAGAAATGTTTTAGAAAAAATTTCAGAGTAGGTTAAAATCTGCTCGTTTTCTTTTGTTGTGACTTGAGAGGAAGACATCCTCATCATATGCAGAAACAATTCTTTGTGATTTACACAGTGCCCATGCGCAATTTCAAGAAAACGAATACTTCAAGGAAAAAATGAAAGAACACTGTTAATATAGAGGCAAAAAATAGCGCAATAAAAAATAGATATGGTTATGATTTTGCGTTATCATTAGGTCTAATTGGCATGGAAATACAATGGCGATATTGCAGTAAGCTTAAAGAGAATTTTAAAATTATGCTGGAAAAATTAAAAAGGGAAATTCTCTGTTCATAACAAACTAATTAATGACCAAACCTCAAAAACCACCAGAACTATTAATTAAGTACTGG
>CAZOSU010000176.1:0-5867 GCA_964582515.1 uncultured Acetatifactor sp.
ATCAGATGCTCATAGGATGCAGACAGCTGCATGGCCTGCGCCAGAATACCACAATTATGACTAAGCCGCCCCATATGTGCCTCTTCATAGTCAGAATTCTCTCTTGCCACATTAGCAATGGCATAGAGTACATTTTTCTTCTCTTGCTCAATCTGGCGAAGCTGCTCGCCCACGGAGGCTGTCAGTTTACGATTCATATCCAATAAATCCTTGGTGGCATTATGAAGCTTCAAATGCACACCCACCCGGGCCTTTACCACCTCCGGGATAAAGGGCTTGGTAATATAATCCTCGCTTCCCAATTCAAAGCCCCTTACAATATCCTTTGGTTCGTCATAGGCTGAGATAAAGATAATGGGGATATTGCGGGTGGCAGGATTACTTTTCATAATCTTACAGAATTCATAACCATCCATCTCCGGCATTGCCACATCCAGAAGGATAAGGGACGGCATCAGCTTCTGTACGATTTTCAGTGCCTGAATCCCATTTTCTGCCAAAATCGGCTGGCACTCCATAGTCTCTATAATGTTTTTTAAAATAAATCGGTTGGCCTCCACGTCATCCACTATCATAACGCGCGGTAAATTCATTTCCATTTATGTTTCCTCGCCAGTATTACTGCAAAAGCCCATTCAAGGCAGCGTATGCATCCATTGTCTTATCGTAATCTTCCTTCTGTACGGACATCTTAAGTCTGAGCACAGAAGTTTTCACCTCCCGGGGTGCATCCTCTGTCAGTTGCCGGATGCCCTCCATAAAACTCTCCGCCTTTTCCCAGTTCTCCATCTCCACACAGAGAACCAGCTTGGACAAGTTCTTCTTTAGTGCCTCCATATTGTCTGCACTTCCGAATTTCTTAGTGTCCAACATCTGTTCCAGACTCTGCTGGAACAATCCTGCTGTGGAAATCAGTGCTTCCGGCGTATTTCCCGCCGTTTCCAAATCCTCCTCCGTCAATTCCACCCATACGGAAAAGGAAAAGGTACTACCGATTCCCGGTCTGCTGTCCACACTGATTTTACCTCCCATCAGCTCCACCAGCTGTTTACTGATATTAAGTCCCAGACCTGTGCCCCCATATTTTCTGGAGATGGAAGCATCCACCTGTGAAAAGCTCTGGAACAGCTTGTCCATCTGATCCTGACCGATACCGATGCCTGAGTCAACCACCATGAAAAACAGCTCGATTTTCCTTCCAATCTGTGCTGTCTTTACTACCTCTAGTGCTACCTTACCGATGGCAGTAAACTTGCAGGCATTGGACAACAAATTATTTAAAACCTGCACTATTCGCAGTTCATCACCAATAACATGCTCCGGAATATCACTGGACACGGTTACAAAAAAGTCAAGTCCCTTTTCCGTAGCCTTTACATTATGGGTAGCCTTCACATAATCCACCATACCGCGGAAGGAGAATTTCTGATTGTCCAGAGTAAATTTTCCTGCCTCCAGCTTGGAAAAATCCAGAATATTGTTAATAATCTGGTTCATATCCTTACAGCACCTTTCGATGGTCCCCAGATACTTCAGCTTCATCCGGTCATCCTCCAGCTCCTGGAGCTGTCTGGTATTTCCCAGAATCCCATTCACCGGCGTACGGAGCTCGTGGGTCACATTGGCCACAAACTCAGACTTTACCCTTGCCGCCTCCCGGGCACCTATGGTGGCATTCTCAATCTCCTTTTCCAGGTAATCTCTCTTGGAAATATCTCTGGCTATGCAGCCATACAGTCCCTGCTCCATAGAAGGAAATATCCTTGCCTCCGCATGAAAGAAGGTTCTGTTCTTGCGATAAATATTTAAATCCTGAATATCCCGGCCCAGCCTTAAGCTTGTCACAAATCCGTTTTCTCCAGGAGTAAAGGTACCGGCCAGTATCTCATATATGGTTACCTCATCATCCCCCACGCCGTATTCCAGCATTTCCCAGGCAGTCTGATTCATATACATAACCCGCCCCTGCTCGTCAAACGTAAATACAAGCTCCAGAGAATAATCCATTAACTTTTGCCAATTTATTGCATCCTGCTGCATCTGCCATCCCGCCTTTACTGACAATAACCTTCAATCACCTGACGCGCTCTGCCGTTACAATCTTCCAGCTCTGCAAGCATCTTCTCCAGCTGTCCCATATCAAACTCATCAAAACGCTTTTCTCTGGTATATTCCGTGATTTCACTTGCCTTATTCTGTATGGCCTCCAGCCCCAGGTTGGCTGCCACACCCTTTAAGGTATGAGCCGCCTTAAAAACCTCATAAGCATCCTTTTTCTCCATACCCTGCTTAATATTATCAATCCCGGGTTCTGTCAGATATTTTTTCAGAAATTTTTTGTAAATATCTTCCTTTCCCAGAAATCTGTATATTGCCTCCTCCGGCTTTAATCCGGCATCGTTAAACCTTTTTACTGTTTCTACATCCATATGTAACCCCTTTGCTTCGATAATACTCCCAAGCATAAACATACTTACTTAAAAATTATAGTAAATTTTTCCTAAATTTGCAAGGAATTTATCGCAAATTGGCGAAAATTTTACATCTTTTTGACCAATTTCTCACAATACTTTCCAACACTAAGGGCTGTACCCAAAAAATTCAGGTACAGCCCCAAAAAAGTCTACAACATTCTTCTTTTGTTTAATTATATTTATCCATAAATTCATCCATTACAATGGGTTTAGAGAAATAATACCCCTGATAACTGTACACATGATACTGCTTGGTGAAATTAATCATCTGACGGTCCTCTAAGCCCTCCAGACATACATGTACCCCCATATCCTGTGCGCAGCCCGTAACAGCCTTTACAATATGCTGATTGGCCGTATTCGTCTCAATATCACGTACAAAACCACGATCAATCTTCAAAGTATCCACCGGAATTGCCGCCAACAAATCCAGGGAGGAAAAACCTGTTCCAAAATCATCCATGGCAAAGCGGATACCCAGCTCCTTCAGCCTCTCGATTTCCCTGCGAAGATAGCCCACCTCCAAATGGCGGCATCTTTCCGTCAGCTCCAGACACAAATTCTGAGGCGGGTAACCGGTCTGCAAAAGAATTTCACGTACACTATTGCGGAAATTATGTCTGGCCATCTGCGGATATGCCACATTTACATTCAACACAAAATCAGGATGCTTCTCAAGGAGTGCCTTAGCTTCTGTCATGGCAGTTTTCAAAATCCAGTTGCCAAGCTCAAAAAAGCTGGGGTCATTTTCCAGCCAGGGGATAAATTTTCCCGGAGGAACCTCTCCAAAGGGCTCGCATTTCCAGCGCAGAAGAGCCTCCGCCCCGATTACCTTCTCTGTTTCCGCACTCATAATGGGCTGAAAGCAAAGATAAAAGCCCCTGAAATCATCTATAATACAATTACGGATGTGCTCAATCAGCTCCAGGGTATTCTGGTTGTCCTCCAATCGCTCATTATTGAAAAGCACCAGCTCGCTGCCCATCTCATACTTGGACTGCTGCAATGCGTATCTGGCACCGTTTTGCACGGCATATTCATCGAATTCTCCGGTAAACTGCACAGCTCCTCCGGAAATATTGATTACAATTCTGTTCTCCCCTACCTCTACACCCTTAGCAAATTCTTCCTTCAGCTGGGTATATATTCTGAGAAGCTTCATTTCGGAAATCTCCGTAAAGCAACAGGCAAAACGCACACCATCCATACGGAAAACCTGTACCTGCTTACCAAGCACAGATGTCAGCACGGCACCGATGGCCCGAAGCGCCTTGTCTCCGAAATCATAGCCATACACGCCATTAATATCTGCAAAATTATTTACACCAACCAGCAGGGTGGTGTAAAGGTTATCATTCCCCTTCACATCCCGAAGATATCTCCAGAAGCCATGAATATTGTACAAATTTGTGATAGCATCCACATTATCTGCAATACCATGGTTGGTGACCGTAGCAATAAACAGAGGTGGTTCCGTCTCCGTTGCGTCCATCACCACACCTCTACAGGTACACATTACATAGTCCCCCTGGGCATTCTTAATGCGATACTCCATATTGTGATATTTCTTCTTGCCAGTATAAACCTGCTCCAAATCCGCCTTAAATGCATCTCTGTCATCCGGATGCATCAGGGATGCCCAATATGCGCCGTCATCCTGCAGATACTCCCCGGGTAAGCCCATAGCCTCCACAGCGTTTTTACACCATCTGGTTACACCAGTCTCCATATTTTTCAACAAAAGATATCTTCTACGTGACGTCTGTGCAAAACCATCAAACAATCTTCCGGTCAATCCTGCCTTGTTCACTTCCATACCTATTACCCCTATCTCCTAATGGTAGATAGTACTATAATACCATATTTGTTCATTTTTTCAATTGGATAAATTCATTTTTTACATATATTTTTCCATAGCCTCTTCCACACTCATCCCCTGGGCAATTGCCTCCTTACGCTGTGCGTTTACCTTCTGGATGTGAGCCATTTTCTCTCCGCTCAGGCTGTAGCGATGCATGGCAAACTGTGTAATCAGCCAGGAAAGCATGGGCAGAAGGCAAAATAGTACAATCACCACCCACTTCATTCCCGCAATATAGGGGGTAGAGGTATCCGGCAGATTTTCTATACCGATAAGCACCACTGCAGCACCCACAATGGTGGAGCCAAGGGAAGAAACCAGCTTATCTACAAGGCTAAAAAGTGTACTGATGATTCCCGGAATATATTTACCGCTGCGATAAGTCTCGTAGTCCGAACAATCTGCCACCATGGGGATGGGCATATCCGCCGTAGAATAATAGGAGCCATACCCCACCGCATAAAACAGCACAAATAAAATGGTATATAAATTAATATTTCTAAGGGACAATACGGCAAAGCTGCTCCCCGGCTCCCAAAGAAGCAAAAGCACAAGCACTCCCACATAGCTGATAAGCGCTATTTTGGTGTATAGCGCCAGTGCCACCTTCTGTCCCTTTTTCTGGGCGGTCTTTACGCTGAGCAGGAAAAAGGGAATGGATGCTACAAAGGTAATCCCGAAAAGAGGCAGATACAGTCCGCTGTAATCTCCCATCATGGAGGCATAGAGCATACACGCCACACTCATATTGCCGGCTACCGCAAATGCCAGCTTGGTGCTTCCTCCCGCAAGCATCAGCATTCTCAGCTCCCTGTTGTTTTTCAGAATTTCCAGATATTCCGACAGCTTCGCTTTTTCACCACTCTTTTCTCCCACACCGTAAAATTCTGGTCTGTCCTTCTCCCATATACCAATAAGTGCCAGAATGGTCAGCACTGCAGATATCAGAATGGATATAGGAACAATAATATCAAAAAAAGCAGCAGAGCCATACCCATAACGGTCTCCCAGAACAGGTGCCACAATCTGCACAAAGCCCATACCAAACAGGGAGGCTACGGTATTAAAAATAATGAACAAAGGACGCTGGGACGGGTCACTGGTCAGCACGGTCTGCCCGCAGCGGGTGCAGGCCGTCTGAAATGTATAACCAATCACATAGATAATGTACGCCACCACAAAGCCCACATACCGAAGCCACATCTGTGTATCCGGTATGGCTCTGGTGCCGAAATACATTAGCACTGCCGAAACAGCCATAATCACATTTCCCAGGACTATATAGGGACGGAATTTACCGAATTTCCCATCCGTTTTATCAATAATAACACCAATAATGGGGTCGGTGACAGCATCAAAGATACGCATAACCGTCACCATGAAATTGGCAAACATAAGCACAAGTCCCAGTACCCCATTGGCATGGTATACGATGTAATTCATGGTGAGCAGAAAATAAATATTGGTTGCTCCGTTATTAAAGGGAAACAGCACAATTTGATAAAGCTTTGCACGATTTCCCTGGAAATTCT
>CAZOSU010000177.1:0-5864 GCA_964582515.1 uncultured Acetatifactor sp.
TGGCTTTATTATAGTTTTCTCGCTCAATAATTCCATGCTTCTGCTTTACCTGAGCGATATTCAAATTCGTCACATGAAATCCGTACTTATCCTGCACCCAATTACGAATATCTTCATAAGTCGCCTTACTCTCCGCACACGTAACATCTAACTCATCCATCTCCAATGTCACATTCACATGATGCTTCGCCTCATGGAGTTTGGACAATAAACATACCGTCTCAACGTGATTTGTAAACGGAAACATATCGCAAGCTACCGCTCTCTCCACCTTATATCCATTCCTCGTCAAAAACTTCAAATCTCTTGCCAATGTCTCCGGATTGCAGGAAATATACACCACTTTCTTCGGTGCCATCTTCACCACACTGCTAAGGAAAGCTTCATCACTTCCGCTACGTGGCGGATCCATGAGTACCACGTCCACTTTTGCATCCTGCTCCGCCATGCCCACAAGGAACTTTCCCGCATCATTCTGGTAGAACTGGATATTTTTCACACCGTTTCTCTTAGCATTCTCCCTTGCATCACGCACCGCATCTGCATTTAACTCCACGCCGATAACCTGCCCCGCCTTATCACTGGCGATAATACCGATGGTTCCGGTTCCGCAATAGGCATCCACAACCGTTTCCTTACCGGTAAGCCCGGCAAATTCCAGGGCTTTGTTATACAGCTTCTCCGTCTGTACGGGATTTACCTGATAGAAGGATTTGGGCGAAATTCGGAAGGTCTTGCCACAAAGTACATCCTCGATATAGCCTTTTCCGTAAATCACCTGTTCCTTGTCCCCCAGCACCATGCTGGTACGCTTATTATTTACATTCACCACGATGGTTGTAATCTCGGGATGCAGCTTTAAAAGGGCCTTAACAAAATTATTTTTGCCGGGCAAAATAGGCGAGCTGAGCACCAACACCACCATAATCTGTCCGGTAGCATGTCCGGTACGAATCAGTACATGGCGAAGGAGTCCGTAACCGGTATCCTCATCATAAACCTTTATTTTAAAGGATTTCAGCAGATTGCGAATGGACACAATAATCTCATCCGCCTTCTGATTTTCAATCAGACAGCTGTCCACCGGCACAATTTTATGGGTTCCTTCCTCATAGATGCCGGAAACAGGCTTACGAAAACGGTCCAGCCCAAATACTGCATGTACCTTATTGCGGTAATGGGTTGGCTCCTCCATCCCAATGATTCCCTCCGGCTTACAAAAGGGCTTCAGCAGGGATTTTACCCACTTTTCCTTTTCCTGAAGCTGCTTTTCATACTCCATGTTTATCCATTTGCAACCGCCGCACTTTTTTGCGACAGGACATAAGCTTTTCTTCTCCATTTTCTTCTACATCTCTCTTAATAATCTTATATAAAATTCTACACATTTCACCAGCGTATCCACCGGAATTCTCTCGTTATTTGCATGCATCATGGCACGCTCTTGCTTAGACAGCTTCATAGGTGAAAAACGATATACCCGGTCACAAATCCGGTTATAATGTCTGGAATCGCTGCAGGCAAGCATAATATAGGGTGACACAATGGCCTTAGGCCATGTGGCCCGGATTACCTGCTTTAAATAGGTCCACTCTTCGCAATTGGTATCCGATGTAATGGACGGATTATGTCCGGATACCGTCTGAATGTTTATCTTATCATTCTTTACCACTTTCTTCAGATAAGAGGCAGCGGACTCCACCGTATCTCCCTGCATAAGGCGCAGATTCATGCCTATGGCAGCCTTTGGAGGAAGTACATTATACGCCTTGCTCCCCTCCATACAGGTCACTGCGCAGGTGCTGCGCATCAGCGCATTAATTTCCCCGCCGATTTTCGGAGACACCGCGCTGAGTATGGGACCAAAAAGCCACATATTGGCAAAAACAATTTTCATGCCAAAGCCGGCATGTCTGCCAAGCTCATCAAACAGCTCCTCCACCACTTTGGATTTCTTCCCTTTAAAGGGATGCTTTTCAATGGCAGTAACTGCCTTGGCCAGCTCCCCGACAATGGTATGAGGTGGTGGTGTGGACGCATGACCTCCATTACTATCCATGGTTAATTCCACATCCATATACCCTTTTTCACAGATGCCGACCATGGCACTTTCTCCCTGCACACCGGGGAATACATTCTCTACTACTGCACCACCCTCATCCAGTACAAAAGCAGGCGTAATTCCTTTTTCTTCCAAATAGGACACGATTGCGGGACAGCTCTCTCCACTGACTTCCTCATCTCCCGAAAAGGACAAGTACAAATCTCTTGAAGGAACAAAGTCTTCCGCCAAAAGATGCTCCAGTGCCTCCATGACGCCGCACACAGTTCCCTTGGTGTCTAAAGTACCACGCCCCCAAAGCTCTCCATTTTCCACAATTCCCTCAAAAGCCGGCTTATCCCAGCGGCTCTCCTCCACGGGAACTACATCATAATGTGCCATACAAACCACCGGCTTATCATGACTCTTTCCTTCTAAGAAATACAGAAGTCCGGTTCTACCAATTTTCTCCAACCTACACTTCTCATGAATCAAAGGAAAACTGTTCTCTAAAACAGTATAGAATTTCTCATATTCCCGGAAATCTACCATTGATTCATCTCTATTGGATATGGTTTTACACCGAATCATTTCCACCATATCCTGCACAAGCTTCTCCCTATCCACGCTTACAGGCCCAAACTCCCTCTCCGGTATGGGAACGGGCTGAAATGTCGCCGCACGAACCAGTAAAATAGCAATAAATGCAACGATGATTCCCAGAACAATGTACCCCATAAAGCTATCCCCATCTTTCGTAAAATGTTACTCTTATCTTATCTCTTTTCCCTACTATTTACAAGCAGCCCGGGCAAAATGTGTGAAAGCAAGCCGGGAATGCAGGCTTCTCTTTACATAGTTTTTCACATACAAAAAGCACCGCAAATAAATGCGATGCTTTCTAATCGGAGTGACTGGATTCGAACCAGCGGCCTCCGCCTCCCTAAGACGGCGCTCTAACCAAACTGAGCCACACCCCGCAAACAAGTAGTATTATACTTGCCTGGCGCAAAAAAATCAAGTACTTTTTTTGCAAATTGTTAAAATTTTTTATTCAATTTCGGCTTATGGTACCTTTTTTGGGGTTTACGAGGCTTTTGCGGCTCCTTGGACGCATTCCTACGGTTCACATCATCCCTGAAAAGAGAATATATGGTAGACATCAGCGGAATAAATACCAACATACCAGCTACACCAAGCAAGCTGCCACCCACGCTGACTGCCATAAGCACCCAGATGGAAGGAAGACCTACAGAATTGCCCACCACTCTGGGATAAATCAGATTCCCCTCCAGCTGCTGTAACACTAAGAATAAAACTAAAAACCATAATGCCATGACCGGATTGTCAATTACAATCATAAATGCTCCCACCGCGCAGCCGATAAAAGCACCTACGATAGGTATCAGTGCCGTAAAGGCAATCAAAGTTCCCACCATTACAGGATAAGGCATACCAAATATGCTCATTGCAATCACAAACATCACCCCGAGGATTACTGCCTCAAGGCATTGCCCGCAGATGAAGCTGGTGAAATTCACATATAGCCTATGGAAAATTTCTTCCACATACCCCTTTACCTTCTCCGGCAAATATGCCTTAAGAATTCTTCTTCCCTGCTTTTCCAATATTTCCTTCTGTGAAAGGATATAAATAGCAAAAACAAAAGAAATAAATCCATTCGTAATCCCACCTACAATACTGCTGGCTACATTTACGGTAGAGGATAACACACTACTAACACCGTTCTTTAAAAAGCTTGCTACCGTATTGGTAATAGCATTCCAGTCCAGCTCAATTTCTTCCAGCTTATTCAACTGTTCTAAAAGCATTGGCTGATCCGCAAACAATTTTTCCAACTGGACAATTACACCTGCAAAAAAAGCCGGTGCCTTAGCTCCTATAGTGGTAATGGTATTTTTCAACTGGGGAACCACGGCCACCACTACCAGACATAAAACCAGCACAACCAGCAAAATAGCAAGTACCATACTTACAGGGCGCTTGAACTTTTCTGCATGCTTTCCCTTCCACCTTTTAAGCCATTTTCTCTCTATCATATTCATCGGGATATTGAGGATAAATGCAATCACACCACCAACAATAAACGGCATCAAAATAGAAAATAAAAATCCGATTCCGGCAAACAATTCTCTACTATATATCAGTGCCAGTATCACCAGGGCAATATACAAAATCATCAGACTAATCTGCTTTATCTTAACCTTATCAAACCCCATATTAACCTCTTTTCGCTAAAAGCTGTACCAAAAACTCCCAAATTCTCTTCGTGGAGGAAATACTGAGTGTCTCCTCCGTGGTATGAATATCCTTCATATCAGGGCCAAAGGATACACAGTCCAAATCTTCAATCTTTCCGGCCAAAAGGCCGCATTCCAGACCGGCATGAATCGCTGCAATCTGCGGTTTTTCTCCGTACATTTCCTCATACAATGCCGCCATCTTATCCCGAAGGGGGGAGTCCACACGATACGCCCATCCCGGATAATCCCCGGTTTCCTGCGTATGTCCGCCGGCAAGTGCGGTTATCGCCTTCACCCTTTCTACCAAGGCATACTTGGCACTTTCCACACTGCTTCGCACCGCAAACTCTGCAAGGAACTTCTCCGGCGTAATTTCTAAAATACCCAGATTCAAGGAGGTTTCCACAAGTCCTGCAATATCAGCACTCATGGCCTGTACGCCATTTGGCAGACTGTTTAAAAGAGCCGATACCTTTTTCAAGGACTCCCCTGAAACACAGACGGCATCCACCTCACCCAGGGCCTCCGTCTTCACACAAAAGCCTCCGTCCTTGGTGGCAAGTTCCTCCTTTACTTCTGCTTCAAATGCCGCTACCCCATCCTGAAATGCACCTGCATCCTCTTTCTTCACCACCACTGCCGCAATGGTTTCACGACATATAGCATTGTCTGCCACGCCGCCCTGAGCCTGCTGCAGTCCCATATCCAGCTTAGATGCCAGCTTCCACAAAAGTCGTCCGAGCAAAATATTGGAATTGCCTCTTTCCTTATGAATCTCCGCACCGGAATGTCCACCGGTAAGCCCGGTGAGCGTCACCTTATATAACTCGCCACCCATCTGCGATGGCTCATATTCCAAAATACTGGCAATTCTTCCGCCACCGGCACAGCTTACCCAGAAAATTCCTTCCTCCTCTGAGTCAAGATTAAGGAGACGGTTTCCCTTCAACATGGACAAATCAATACCTCTGGCACCATCCATGCCCACTTCCTCATCCACGGTAATCACTACCTCCAGACGAGGATGTGCCAGCTCCTTACTATCCAGCAGTGCCATGGCATAGGCTACGGCAATACCGTCATCTCCGCCAAGGCTGGTGCCCTCTGCATAAATATTGTCCCCGTCAATCCCCACCTTCAAGGGCTCTTTGGTCATATCAATGGTAAGCTCCGGCTTATGTACCGCTACCATATCCATATGTCCCTGAATAATTACGGGCGGCTCCTCTTCATAGCCTTCCGTTGCTTCCTTTATGATGATAACATTCTTCAGTTCATCCTGAATCACCTCAAGATTTCTGTCCTTGGCAAACTGCACCAGATAATCGCTGATTTGCTCCACATTACCGGAGCCATGAGGAATGTTGCAGATTTCCTCAAAGTATTCAAACACCTTCTTTGGTTGTAAATCAGATAATACGCCCATTTTTGCACCCTTTCTTTTCGTCATGATTTTTACTTAGAACCATACAGATTATGAAAAAAGTCCTTAGCAAGTAAACCTGCTCGGACTACATTTCATAAATCTGTATGGTTCTAAGTAAAAAGTAAAGAACTCC
>CAZOSU010000178.1:0-2584 GCA_964582515.1 uncultured Acetatifactor sp.
GATGCAGCAGGTACCCTTACCGCTGAAGGCGCAAAGCTTCTTGATGTATCAGGAAAGCTGGAGGCAGGTATTCCTCTTTGCCCTCCTGAGGGTGATGCAGGTACCGGTATGACCGCTACCAATGCGGTAGCAGTAGGAACCGGTAACGTATCCGCAGGAACCTCCATCTTCTCCATGATTGTTACCGAGAAGGAACTGGCTGGGGTTCATGAGGAAATTGACATGGTTACTACCCCGGATGGCAAGCCGGTAGCTATGGTACATTGCAACAACTGTACCTCCGACTTAAATGCGTGGGTGAATTTATTCAAGGAATTCGCTGATACCTTTGGTATGAGCGTGGATATGAACGATTTATACGGTACTCTTTACCGCAAGGCTTTAGAGGGTGATGCAGACTGTGGCGGACTGGTTTCCTTCAATTACTTCTCCGGCGAGCCGGTAACCGGTTTTGCAGAGGGCAGACCGATGTTCGTTCGTAAGCCGGATGCAAAGTTCAACCTTGCAAACTTTATGAGAAGCCATATTTTATCTTCTCTGGCTACCATCAAGATTGGTAACGATATCCTTATTAAGGAAGAGGGCGTTAAGGTAGACTCCATCATGGGCCACGGTGGTCTGTTCAAGACTCCTGTGGTTGGACAGAAGCTTCTGGCAGCAGCCTTAAATACCTCCGTAACCGTTATGGATACCGCAAGTGAGGGCGGCCCATGGGGTATGGCAGTGCTTGCTGCGTACATGGTAAATAAGGAGGAGAACGAGTCCTTAAGTGAGTACTTAAATAACAAGGTATTTGCCGGACAGACCGGCTCTACCATTGCTCCGGACGCAATTGACGTAGCAGGCTTTGATGCATTTACCGAAAGCTATAAGGCATGCTTTGCAGCAGAGCACGGCGCAGTAGATAACTGGAAATAAATGTTTAGCCGTCCAAGAGCTTCTCCGCCGTAGATGCAGCGGAGAAGCCGCCAGGTGGCGGAATCGAGGGCATGGCTAAATGCAAGGAGGAGAATATCATGTTAGAAGAATTAAAACAGAAGGTTTATGAAGCAAATATGGACTTGCCTAAGTATGGTCTTGTAACCTTTACCTGGGGTAATGTAAGTGCCATTGACAGAGAAAAGGGACTTATCGTAATCAAGCCAAGTGGTGTGGAATACGATAAGCTTACTCCGGAAGATATGGTTGTTGTGGACTTAGATGGCAACAGAGTGGAGGGAAAATACAATCCGTCCTCAGATACCGCAACCCACATTGAGCTTTACAAGGCATTTGAGGAAATCGGCGGTATCGTACATACCCATTCTTCCTATGCTACCAGCTGGGCGCAGGCAGGAAGAAGTATTCCCTGCTACGGAACCACGCATGCAGATTATATCTATGGTGAGGTTCCTTGTGTAAGATGCCTTACCAAGATGGAAATCGAGGAGGCATACGAGCAGAATACCGGAAAATTAATCGTGAGTGAATTTATTCATCTTTGTAAGGAGCCTACTGCAGTTCCGGCAGTGCTTTGTAAGAATCACGGACCTTTTGCATGGGGTAAGGATGCCCATGAAGCTGTACACAATGCAGTAGTTCTGGAAGAGGTTGCTAAGATGGCATATCGTACAGAAACCATCAATCCCCGTGTGGAAGCAGCACCTCAGGAATTACAGGATAAGCACTACTATCGCAAGCATGGTGCTAACGCTTACTACGGCCAGGGTAATAACTAATAAAAACAATTCAGTAGACGATGGCGATTTTTTATGTTAGGATTGCTATTGGATAAATGTTAAAATATTAACACCAAAATTGGAGGAGACTTATGAACAATTTAGAGTTGAAAAAAATTGCTAATGATGTTCGCAAGGGTATTGTGACCGCTGTTCACAGTGCTAAGGCAGGACATCCGGGCGGATCCCTTTCAGCAGCTGATATGTACACCTTTCTTTATTTTGAAGAGATGAACATTGACCCTGCGGACCCTAAAAAAGAGGATAGAGACCGTTTTGTATTATCCAAGGGACATACTGCTCCCGGTTTATATTCTACCCTTGCAAACAGAGGCTACTTCCCGGTAGAGGATTTGACCACCTTAAGAAAGCTTGGTTCTTATTTACAGGGTCATCCATGTATCCATATTCCGGGTGTTGATATGTCATCCGGTTCTCTGGGACAGGGCATCTCTGCAGCAGTAGGTATGGCTCTGGGCGCAAAGCTGGATAACAAGGACTTCCGCGTATACACCTTACTTGGTGATGGTGAAATCGAAGAAGGACAGGTATGGGAGGCTGCTATGTTCGCAGGACATCGTAAGCTGGACAACCTTGTAGTAATCGTAGATAACAACAATCTTCAGATTGACGGACCTATCAGTGAGGTATGTTCTCCATATCCTATCGATAAGAAGTTTGAAGCATTCAACTTCCACGTAATCAATATCGATGCACATGATTTTGATGCAATCAGAGCTGCATTTGCAGAGGCTAAGGCTACCAAGGGTATGCCTACCTGTATCGTAATGCACTCCTTAAAGGGTAAGGGCGTTTCCTTCATGGAAAACAGCTGTGACTGGCATGGTAAGGCTCCGAATGATGAG
>CAZOSU010000178.1:2594-5807 GCA_964582515.1 uncultured Acetatifactor sp.
GTAGCTATGGCAGACCTTGAGAAAATCGCAGAAGAATTGGCAAAGGAGGTTTAATAATGGCAGACGTTAAGAAGATTGCAACTCGCGAAAGCTATGGTAATGCATTAAAAGAGCTTGGCGCAGAGTATCCTAATTTAGTTGTTTTAGATGCTGACCTTGCGGCAGCAACCAAGACCGGTATCTTCAAGAAAGCATATCCGGACAGACATATTGATTGTGGTATCGCAGAGTGTAACATGGTAGGTATTGCAGCAGGACTTTCCTTAACCGGTAAGATTCCTTTCGTAAGCTCCTTTGCTATGTTCGCAGCAGGACGTGCCTTTGAGCAGGTTCGTAACTCTGTAGGTTACCCGAAGTTAAATGTTAAAATCGGTGCGACCCATGCAGGTATTACCGTAGGTGAGGACGGTGCTTCTCATCAGTGTAACGAGGACTTAGCTCTTATGAGAACCATCCCGGGCATGGTTGTTATGTGCCCATCCGATGATGTGGAAGCTAAGGCAGCAGTTCGTGCGGCAGTAGAGTATGAGGGCCCTGTATATATCCGTTTCGGTCGTGCAGCAGTGCCTGTAATCAATGACCATCCGGATTACAAGTTCGAAATCGGTAAGGGTACCGTGGTAAGAGAGGGTAAGGATATTACCATCGTAGCTACCGGTATCTGTGTGGATTCCGCACTGGGTGCAGCAGAGATGCTTGCAGCAGACGGTATTGAGGCTGAGGTAGTAAATATCTGTACCATCAAGCCTTTGGATGAGGAAATCATCATCAACAGTGCAAAGAAGACCGGCAAGGTGGTAACTGTTGAAGAGCATTCCGTAATCGGCGGTCTTGGCAGCGCAGTATGTGATGCACTTTGTGCAAACTACCCTGTACCTGTAAAGAAGCTTGGTATGCAGGATGTATTCGGTGAGTCCGGCTCTGCAGCAGCACTTGTTGAGAAGTACGGCTTGGATGCTAAGGGTGTTTATGCATCTGTAAAAGAATTCATCTAAATCTTTTTAGCTATTTCTTTTTAAATAGAAAAGTGTTAAACTGTCCTCGAGAATTTCCATTTGAGAGGACAGTTTTTATTATGAATATTTTATCGCCATCGATTCTGGCAGCAGATTTTGCAATATTGGGAAAACAGATAAAAGAGGTGCAGGAGGCGGGAGCGCAGTATTTGCATATTGACGTAATGGATGGTATTTTTGTGCCCCAGATTTCCTTTGGAATGCCGGTGATTGCTTCCCTGCGGAAAAGCTCGGACATGTTCTTTGATGTGCATATCATGATTGACAGACCGGAGCGTTATGCCGCAGAATTTGTGGATTGCGGCGCGGATATGGTCACCTTCCATCTGGAAGCTACGGACAAGGTGGTAGAGACCATTGGAATCATCCGTGCCAAGGGTGCTAAGGTGGGTATCAGCATTAAGCCCGGCACTCCGGTTGCTCAGTTACTTCCTTATTTACCTTTGGTGGACATGGTGCTGATTATGACAGTGGAGCCGGGATATGGCGGACAGTCCTACATTCCTTATTGCACCGATAAAGTAAAAGAGGTGCGCAGTGCGATTGTAGAGCAGGGACTTACCTGCGACGTGCAGGTGGATGGTGGCATCAGTGCGGACAATCTGCAGCTGGTGTTAGACGCAGGAGCCAATGTAATCGTGGCCGGTTCGGCAGTGTTTAAAAATAATATCACGGACAACGTGACAAATATGCTTAAGATTATGGGAGAAAAGTAGTGGAGTTACAGTTTTTATATGCCTTACAGGAATTGCATACCCCCATTCTGGATAAAATAATGATATTCATAACAGCTCTTGGAAACGGAGGTATTGTCTGGATTTGTCTGGGGCTGATACTGGCAGTGGTGCCAAAGACCAGAAAATGTGGTATCTGTATGCTCCTGTCCATGGCAATGACCTTTGTTTTAGGGAATCTTGTGATTAAGAATCTGGTGGCAAGACCCAGACCCTTTACCATAGCTACAGAGATTGCCTTAAAGATTCCGCAGCCCAGAGAATACTCTTTTCCGTCGGGACATACCATGAATTCCTTTACCGCGGCAACGGCACTGTTTTTGTATTATAAAAAGCCCGGAGTGGCGGCCTTTGTGCTGGCGGCGCTGATTGCCTTTTCCAGAATGTATCTGTTTGTACACTATCCCACGGATATTCTTGGGGGGATTCTTTTGGGAATCATGGATGCACTTCTCATATTCCGATTGACTTCTAAAAGAGGCTGTGTTAAATTAAATAGTAATAAATAAAGGCAATGACGAAGAGAGTACATGTATTTTGGCTTTCCAGAGAAGGTTCCCGGATATTTTTATCCGGCTGAGAGGAACCGGGTACGGAATATATGGAAGATGGCTTCTGAGCAGCGCACCGAAGGCTCTGCCTAAGGCTGCGACAGGTTCCGCCTGTTATAGCGGAAGGGTTTATTGAACCTGATAAGGTCTGCTTCGTGAGGAGCAGGCGAAAAGAAGTGGTACCACGGGATTATGCTCGTCTTCTATATCATTGATAGAAGGCGGGTTTTTTATTTGCCGTAAAACAGTAGGGGTCAGTCATATATCTTCTTGACCATGGAGGTTTTGATGCGGATATGGTGAGGGAATGATATGTCTTATGCAGACCCTTGAAAAACGTCAGCACTTGGCGAGGTTTTTTCGAGCCTGGTACTGCTACGTTTTTCACGGAATGAGAATGTGTCTGCATAAGACATATCGTTTCTGAGCCATGTCTGCATCAAAGCCTTCATGGTCAAGAAGATATATGACTGACTCCTACGGGAAATTAAACAAGAAAGGAAGTAGAAACATGAGCAAAACACCTTATTATATTACTACTGCGATTGCTTATACATCGGGTAAGCCGCACATTGGTAATAATTATGAAATCGTACTTGCAGACGCTATTGCAAGATTTAAGAGAAAGGAAGGATACGATGTATTTTTCCAGACCGGTACCGATGAGCACGGTCAGAAAATTGAGTTAAAGGCAGCAGATGCTGGCGTAAGTTGTCAGGAATTTGTAGATGGCGTTGCAGGCGTTATTAAAGAATTGTGGGATTTGGTAGATACTTCTTACGATAAATTTATTCGTACGACTGACAAAGACCACGAAAAACAGGTGCAGAAGATTTTCAAAAGATTTTATGAACAGGGGGACATCTATAAAGGATCTTATGAGGGTATGTATTGTACTCCTTGTGAATCTTT
>CAZOSU010000179.1:0-5791 GCA_964582515.1 uncultured Acetatifactor sp.
TGCAAGCTATAATGATGTACCCTTAAAATCGTCCCATAAGCTTCGCAAGACCTATTCAAGCAGCTTAAGTGCAAACGGAGTACCACTTGACTGTATTCGGGAAATGCTGGGGCATAGTTCCCTAACTACCACGCTGGGTTACTTGTATAATCCGCTGACCGAAAACGAAACTTATGAGCTGATTACAAAGGCTTTATAATGCTTACAGATAGCTGTCTACAACTGTCCACAAGTTTTTAGACACACAAAAAAAGTGGAAACCCTGTAAATTCAAGGTTTCCACACTTTTCTAAAGAGCTGCTGACGGGAATCGGACCCGTGACCTCCACATTACCAATGTGACGCTCTACCGACTGAGCCACAGCAGCAAGTTGTCCGAGATATTGTATCTCTCAACCACAAGTGATATCTTATCAGATGTTGAAACGTTTGTCAACAACAAATTGAATAAATTTTTTAAAATATTTTACATATTTCTACAAATAAGAAACGGCAGCCTTTTTCATAAGGAATTTCACACGAAAATTGGACTCACTGCATATGTCTCTGATGGTTTCTTCAGCCATCTCCTTAGCGGTCTCATTCACGCAAATGATACAGAGCTCCTTATTTCTGCGGAAAATGGTTCGCTTAGGCCATCTGATATAGTAGGAAATCCGGTTTTTTAGAAGCGCCTTCTCAATCAGCTTTCGGCATTCCCCGCTCTCAATCTCACAAATCTCAATTTCATTATTAACTTTTAATGAAGTGTACACTGTCTGCATTGTCAAAAAACTCTCCATCTCATACGAATAAAGACAGTATAT
Source organism: uncultured Acetatifactor sp. (assembly GCA_964582515.1). Classification (GTDB taxonomy): domain Bacteria; phylum Bacillota; class Clostridia; order Lachnospirales; family Lachnospiraceae; genus Acetatifactor. The sequence continues at coordinate 807 of CAZOSU010000179.1, forward strand.
CACAATTCCAAATCTTTTTCCATTCTTTTATCTGCAAAACTCTGCAAATAACCCTTCCAAAATATAGGGCTTTAATTGCTGCGCCGTTCCTTCCATTTTCTGGGGTTCATTACATACAGCCAAAAAAAGGAGTAACTTGGACATCAGAGTAAAAACAATATACTCCATAGGAAATGCTTCCGTTACCTCTCCCCGCGTCTGCCCATTCTTTACTATTTCTGCAAGCAGCACCATAGCGTCACATTCCTTATGCTCATCCAACGCAGCTCTCTGCTGCAGGCTTGTGGCAAACAGGGAGGTATCCGTCATCATATGTACAAATCGCATAAAACACCCTCGCTCCACAAATTCCTTCTCCACAGACAAAAACAATCGCTCTACCTGCTCCTTAAAGCCAGCGCATCCTGCGATTTCCTCCTTTATACGGCTTATCATCCCCGAAACCGCGTAAAGGATTGCACAGACGATTATATCCTCTTTTGTATCAAAATAATCATATGCAGTTCCCTTGCCAATTCCGGCCCTCTGGGTAATATCTGATACCTTGATGGTATTTACATCCGCTCCTTCTCCCATTAGCTGAAGTACTGCGGCATACAGCTGCCGAACCTTATTCGGCAGCTCATGCTCTTTCTCATATCCGGTCATCTTTCCCATGATTTATTCCTCACTTCCATCATCTTCAGATACCGCAATCTTTCTCTTTTTTCCCTTTTTGTCCTGCTTCTCCCTCTGGAAAATATCATATACACAAGGAATTACAAATAGTGTCAGCAGTGTTCCGTAAAGCAGTCCGCCGATGGTTACAATTGCCATGGGCTTGGCCATTTCGGAACCCATATCGTTAGAAAATACCATGGTAGACATGGATAAAATGGTGGTCAGTGCCGTCATAAGCACAGGACGAAGTCTGGTCATACCTGCCTCAACAATAGCTTCTCTCTTTTCCATACCACGCTCTCTAAGAAGGTTCATATAATCTACCAGCACGATACCGTTATTAACAATGATGCCGGACAGCATGACAAATCCAATCATACCGATGACGCTGATAGGGCTGTTGCTGATATAAAGTCCCAGGAACCCACCGGTAAATGCCAGTGGAATGGTAAACATAATGATAAATGGTGACAATAGCGACTGAAACTGTGCAACCATAATCAGGTACATAAAGATAACTGCTAAAACGAGCATCAGCAGCATCTGCTCCATCGCATCATTAATGGTCTCATTCTCACCGGAATACACAATGCTATAGCCCGCCGGTACCTCAAAATTCTCCATCTTATCTTCAATAGCCGACGCCACATGGCTTACATTGTAGCCATCCGCAATGGACGCAGAAACCGTTACATAGCGGGTCTGTTCAGTACGATTGATGGTATCCAGGGAATATGCCTTTTCAAAGATAACAATATCCTCCAGAGGCACATCCACAGTCTCCCCATCTGCATTGATTCCCTCTACCGTAAGCTCCTTTATCAGTTCTCTGGTCATCTCGCCATCTGCCTCATGAGACACATACACGGTGTAATCCTTCTCTGCTGCCACAAGAGTAGTTGCATTAGATGCCTCGTTCAATTCCCCTGCCACCTGGGCAAATACCTGCGCAACGGTCAGACCATACTCAATAGCCTTGTCCTTATCCACAATGATACGAAGCTCCTCACTTGCCTCCTGCAGACCATCGGACACCTCCGCTGTACCCTCCACGGATTCCACTGTGGCAGCGACCTCCACCGCCAGCTTCTGAAGCGTATCAATATCACGTCCGCGAATCTGAATAGAAACACCACTGCCGCCTAAGGCACTCATATCCATGCTTGCAGTATTTACCGTGATTTCCGCATCCAGATGCTCTGTTTTTTTGGTAATCTGCGCAGCGATTTCATCCATGGAAAGAGCCGGCTCATCCACCGTTACCACATATACGGTTACTGCGTTTGTGCTGGCCTCTCCCGCCCCAAGCATAGCCATGGTGGAAGAAGAGCTGGCCATGGCACCTACATCCTTCACATCCGGAATCTCCATGATGCACTCTACCACTTCATCGGAAACCGCTCTTGTCTCCTCCAGCCGGGCATCCTCTGCCAGCTGAATACTTACTGTCATCTGGGTGGATGACATATCCGGCATAAAGGCCGTACCATTAGTCCACGCCAGTGCCACACTGATAACCAGAAGTGCTATTGACAAAATAAACACTAAGGACTTCGCAGAAAGCGCCCAGCGCAAAATTTTACCATAGCCATTAATCAATCCGTCAAAGAAACGGCTCTCCGACTGCTCCTTTGTTTTGCTTAAGGTCTTGGAAGCCATGGCTGGTACTACCGTAAGAGCAACTACCAGACTGGCACCTAAGGAATAACCGATGGTCAAGCCCATATCCACGAAGAGCTGTCTGGTAATACCCTCCGTAAACACAATGGGCAGGAACACGCACACAGTAGTCAGGGTGGAAGCCACGATGGAGCCAGCCACCTCCTTGGCTCCCTCAATTGCCGCATCCTTCATGGAATAGCCAAGGGACCTGAGTCGGTACACATTCTCTATTACTACAATGGAGTTATCCACCAGCATACCAATACCCAGTGCCAGACCGGATAAGGAAATCACATTCAGAGTCACTCCGCTGAAATACATACATACAATAGCTGTAATCAAGCTGATTGGAATCGAGCATGCAATTACCGCCGTAGGACGTAAATCCTTTAAGAAAAGAATCAAAATAAGTACGGAAAGTCCAAATCCAAAGAAAATATTACTGAAAATGGAATCCATAACCAGGTCAATAAAGATACCCTGGTCACTTAAGGTAATGATGGACAACCCCTCCTCCTGCTCCATCAGGGAATCAAATTTTTCCAGAAGTACATCCGATACTGCTCCTGTAGAATATCCTGTCTGCTTCTGAATTGTCAGCATAACACCGCTGTTACCGTTTACATTCGTATAGATTTGTGCAGAATTGTCGGCATAAAATACATCCGCCACCTCACCTAAGGTAATCACCGGTACCCCTTCCATATGAAGGTTTAAAAGAGCCATATCGCGAAAAGCATCCAAATCCGCCGGCTTATCACCCACACGCACCAGATAGTCCACACCCTCTTCCGTCACATAGCCGGCAGGCATAGAGAAGTTCTGTGCAGTAAGAAGTCCCTTAATCGTATCAATGGTCAAAATGGCATTCGCATCCGCCTGACTCTTTGCCGTCTCCTTTGCGTCTGCAAGCTGCTGTTCGCCATCCAGAAGCTGCTGTTGGGCATCGTCAAGCTGAGCCTCTGCGGTCTTAAGCTGCTCTAAAGCTGCCTGAAGCTGAGTCTCGGCAGAGGCCATCTGCAATTCTCCTAAGCTGATTTCCATAGCTGCGGTGGAAAACTTAATTGCAGCAGTAATTTCGCCCTGCTCCAAGGCCAAAAGAGCATTGTCAAGCTGGGCAATCTGAGCATCTAACTGATTTAAAGAGCTTTCCGTCTCATTAATATAGGTCTCTAAATCCATCCCTCCCAGAAGCTCATCCAGCCTATCCTGTAATACCTCGTCAGAGGAAGATGGAATATCCAAATCTCCGAAAATATCTTCAAAACCATCGCCATACCACGCATCTCCGCCGGATACCGAATCACCACCGGACACAGTACCGTCACCACTCAAGGCCTCATCCAACGCCTTTACCAAGGTAAGATTTGCCTGTAAGATGGTACGATAGGATTCTGCCTGACTCTTCGCTGCTGATAACTGTGTTTTTGATTGCACCAGCTGGGCAATGGTACTGCTCTGCGCAGTTTCCAGCTGTGTCTTACCATCCCTGAGCTGCGTCTTACCATCTGCAAGCTCCTTCTGACCGTCCAGAATCTCCTTCTTGCCATCCAGAAGCTCCTGTTTACCCTCCAAAAGCTCTTGTCTGCCATTTGCCAGCTCTTCTTCCGCTTCCCTCATTTTGGCATCGATGGCAGCATAAATCTTTTCGTTCAAAGCATCCACCTTTTCCTGGCGGATGATAACATTTACACTTTCCTCCAAAAGTCCTGTGGCAGATACACTGGCTACCCCCTCGATGCTTTCCAGCTCGGGAATGATACTATCCTGCACGTAGGTACTTACCTCAGCCTGGTCTAAGTCTTCCTTGCCCACTGCCGCTACCATTACAGGAAGCATATCCGGATTTAGCTTCATAATAATGGGATTCCCTACGCTCTCGTCCCAATACGACGAAATCTGATCCAGATTCTCCCTGATTTCCAGAGATACGGAATCCATGTTGGTCGTCTGCGAAAACTCCAAAATCACCACGGAATAATTCTCCGCCGACATGGAGCTGACGCTCTGAATATTGCTTACCGTCGCCATGGACGCCTCGATAGGCTTTGTCACCACAGTCTCCACATTTTCAGGACTGGCTCCCACATAGGTAGTCATAACGACTACATAGGGCAGACTGATACTGGGCAGAAGGTCCGTGGTCATCCTGGTGAATGATACAATACCAAGGACAATGGCCAGTACGACACCCACTAATACGGTATATGGCTTCTTTACACTAAATTTTGAAATCATATTCTCCTCCAATTCCGACCGACTGGTCGGCCATATCTTGTATATTCTATTCTTCCTGACATAATTCGTCAATATTTCAAATCTAAAAAAAAGATTAAGAAAACGCTACAGCATTCTCTTAATCTTATTTTTTAATCTATTCAAAGCATTATCCGTTGCTTTTTCCCCACGGCCAAGCACCTTGGCAATCTGGGAATAGCTCATTCCCGTAATATATAAATCCAGAACCTGCTTTTCAAAATCAGACAACTCTTCTTCAATACGCCTCTCCAGATATTCCACTCTCTCCTTATCCAAAAAAAGCGCCTCCGGATTTCTCTGCTCAGGTATCTGAACCGTCTGTATCAGCGTTCCCTCATCTCCTTCCGACTCGCCATAAAGAGATACGTAGGAATTCAAAGGAATATGCTTTTGCCTGCCCGCAG
>CAZOSU010000180.1:0-5754 GCA_964582515.1 uncultured Acetatifactor sp.
ACATCTGCTACTTCGCCGGCAAAAAACACACCCGGCACCTTCAAAGACTCCATATTCTCCGAAAGCTCACTCAGCCTCACGCCACCACCGGAAACCTGCGCCTGCTCATAGCCGTTACTGCCGTTTACATGTAATACAAAATGCTTGCAAAGGTAAAACATGGTTTCCACTTTTTCCCTGCTTACCTGTGCAATAATTTTATCCCCCTTTAAGCCGGATAACCTGATGAAAAGCTGCATCAGCTTTTTATTTAATATACCATTGCAGAATTCTTCCACCCTGCGCCCGCTCATATGCTTCAGACGCTTTTCTCCAAAACGTCTCCAATCCTTATCGGTCCAGTCAGGCAAAAAGTCAATCTCCACCTTCAGATTTTTGTTTTTGGAAAGCTCCCTGCAGGCGATACCACTCAGCTGAAAAACAGGGATGCCGGAAATACCATAATCCGTCAGCTGCAGCTCCCCCCGCTCCGCCGCAAGGGGTACCCCATTGGAAATCAAGGTAATCTCCGCATCACAGCGTATCCCCGCAATAGCCTTACAATACTCCTCTTCACATCGAAGCTGTACCAGTGCCGGATAAGAGGGAACTATCTCATGTCCCAGCTGTCTGGCCAGCTTTATCCCGCTTCCGTCCGACCCGGTTTTAGGTGCTGCTTTTCCGCCACAGGTCACAATCACCTTATCAAAGGAAAAAACCTGGCTGCCGCAAAGCACCTTTATACCATCGCCATCTTTTTTTATACCGGAAACCTTCTTTTCATACAATACTTGCACCCCAAGGTCTTCAATGGTAAATCTCAGTGCATCCAGAAGCACGCTGGCTTGCTCACAGGCCGGATAATAATACCCGTTTTTTTCCTTGCTAAGCATTCCCAGACCATCAAAAAAGTTTACTGTCTCCGCCACAGAAAAGGCCTGCAGCACACTCCATGCCTTCTCTATGTGTTCACCGTCATAACAGTACTTGTCCATGGTTCGGTTGGTGAAATTACATTTTCCATTTCCGGTAGCAAGAATTTTCTTTCCCAGACGGTCATTCCGCTCCAGAATAGTCACCCGGGCGCCCTGCCTTGCCGCCGTAATGGCAGCCATCATACCGGCAGCGCCACCGCCTATAATTCCCACATTTCTCTTCACACTCATTACTTAAATATCAATCCTACAATTCGTCTTCCGATTTCTCCATACATAGTAGAAATCTCGTTTTCGTGTATATTTCTGGTAAGTCCCAATAGGAATATATATATGATAAAGCCAAATACCACACAAAGTATCAGGCACACCAGATTCCCCAGATGGGGAGTCATCAGACTGCTTATCAGCATAATTAATAGCCCCACAACACTTCCGCACAACAGCGGAACAACCAATGCGGTCATCACCTCTACGCCGATTCTTCTTCCAAGGGTTACCAGTCCTATGGAGGACAGTGCACTTACTGCACAGCCAAACACCATGGCATAGAGCATGTAGTCATATACCTCAAAGCCCCTTTTCATTCCAATCAAACAGGTCCCCAGTGCCGCTACAGCGCTCAAAAAAGAGCACAAAAGTACATAACGCTTCTGATTCATGCTGCGGAGAAGTCCCATACCGAAATTGGAAAGAATCTTCACAATCACAAAGATACTGCCCAGCTTAATATATTCTCCGAATACGCCACCCTCCAGTCCTACAACCACTGCTGTAATCTGATTTGACAGCGTCAGAAACATCACACTTAAAAACACCGTAAAAATCACACAATAATGAAGTCCTGCGGCTATGGTTTCCCGAACGGCTCTATTGTCTGTACGATTCGAATAATATGCCAGCCTTCCCTGCATCACATGGGTACCCATCTCCACCAAAATCACCGGTACATAGCAAAGCACCAAAAAAGGCCCATAAAAGCTCCCCACCTGATATGCACCGGCAAAGGGGCCGGAAAGCGTCCTTAGGGAAAATAATATTCCTATAAGTATGGGAAGACGATAAAAAATCTGACTAAAGAAAATCAGTATCACCTTGCTGTAGTAATAATAAAGGGTCGTCCGTAAATCCTCCGTGGTCTGAAGCCCTTCCTTAATCCGTTTCTTTTCATTCTTGCGGTCACTTATCAAATACAAGAAGAACTGGAACAAGAACACCAAAAGCTCTGCCAGCGTAATAGCCGCACATAATCCCATAGCACCATACATTCCTGCAAAATCTTCATTCTGCAAAAGTGCTGCCACCTTTTCCCCATACTCCATGGTTTTTCCGGTGAAAAGAACCCCAAATACCAGAAAAAGTATCTGACGCAAAAAAGCACAGACTACGGTAGGCATCTGGGAACCGGAGCTTTGGAAGGAGCCCAGCAAAGCGGTCTCCATGCTCTTTAGCAAAATCACCGGTGCTACAATTCGCAGACAAATGCCAATATAAGGAAGCTTAAATACGCCCTCCGCCAACACATCCGCCAGTACAAAAAGTGCCAGTGTAAGTATCAAACCGGTAAGAAGCTGTATCACGAAAACTCTCCGGCGCACTTTATATGCATCCTTGTGCAGCCCCTTTGTTTTCTTGCCGCGAATCATTTTAGACACAAAATCCGTAATCTCCTCACTGACAAAAAACACAAACAGGCAAAGAAGCTCTATCACCATCGCCATATATCCTATGCCGTTATCCCCTATCTTTCCTGCAAAATAAAGGAAAAAAACACCGCCTAAAATATAGCTGATGGAAATTAATTGTTTTTTGGTAATAATCGCCTGATTCATATATTAATTATTAATCCTCTCTTGTAATTCCCAGTGCCTGCAGGGCTTGCTCCTGCTTCGCCTCCATGACCGCTGCCTCCCCCGGCTCCATATGGTCATAGCCACATAAATGCAGCATGCTGTGTGCTACCAGAAAGGCAAACTCTCTCTTTGTACTGTGGCCATAGCTTTCTGACTGCTCCTTCACCTTGTCCACAGAAATAATGATATCTCCCAGAATCAGCTCTCCCGTATCCGGGTCAAAATAATCCGCCTCCATATCTTCCTCGATAGCAAACACACCCTCTGTTTCAAAATCCACATTAGGGAAGGAAAGCACGTCCGTTTCCCGGTCAATGCCTCTGTACTCTTTATTGTACCCATGAATGCCTTCATTATCGGTAAGAAGCACATTGACCTGTGCTTCATACTCACAGCCTTCGCTGTCCAACACCTCAAGAGCGATTTTCTCCACCAGTTCTTCTACATCAAACGGAAATGTAACTTCGGTTTCATTCTCAACGTAAAAAGTCATGATACTCTCCTTTATTATCCTTTTCTCGTGCCCTTGTCACGGGATGCTCTGTATTTTTCCTTCGCTTCGTATTCATCATAAGCCTTCACAATTTTCTGTACCAATGGATGACGCACCACATCCTTACTGGTCAGCTTACAAAAGGCAATGTCATCAATTTTACCAAGCACCTTGGTTGCTATATCCAGACCGGATTTGGTACCCACCGGCAAATCCTTCTGGGAGCTGTCACCGGTAATCACCACCTTAGAGCCAAATCCCACACGGGTCAAAAACATCTTCATCTGGGCAGGCGTAGTATTTTGTGCCTCATCCAAAATAATATAGGCATTATCCAGGGTTCGTCCTCTCATATATGCAAGAGGTGCCACCTCGATTAATCCCTTCTCCATATTCTTTGCAAAGCTCTCCGCACCCATAATCTGGTACAGCGCATCATACAGGGGACGTAAATACGGGTCCACCTTGCTCTGCAAATCTCCGGGCAGAAAGCCCAGCTTTTCTCCTGCTTCAATGGCAGGTCTGGTCAGGATAATGCGACTCACCTCGTCATTTTTAAAGGCAGTAATGGCCATGGCCATGGCAAGATAGGTCTTCCCCGTTCCCGCAGGTCCCAGGCCAAATACAATCATTTTGTCACGGATGGCATCCACATACTGCTTCTGCCCAAGGGTCTTGGGCTTAATGGGCTTTCCGCTGATGGTGTGACATATGATATCACTGTCAATTTCTGATAATAATTCTTCTTTCTCTTCCATACCAAGTGTAATGGCGTAATCTACGCGCTGCTCCTCTATTTCATTTCCTCTCATGGAGCTTTCCAAAAGCCCCGAAAGTATCCTGCATGCTTTATTAGCATGGGACTCTTCTCCGGTAATATTCACTTTCCCGTTCCGGTCTGTGATAATTACCTGAAAATCCTTTTCTATTTTTTTGATGTAGGAATCTCCCGCTCCAAAAATCTTCTGCATATGCTCTATGGGTATTTCCATCTGCAATGAAATCTTACTCATCAAACTTTCCTTCCAGTGTTAATGTTCCATGCAGCCTGCTATCGTCTACACTTCTTGTTATTGTAACATCTTTTGCTATGATTTGAATACCTTTTTCTGCTAATCCTTCCAGAAAATCTTCCATTTTTCCATAAAGAATATTTTCTATTTCCGCATCGCTGTACTTATACTCCACATATTGATACTCTTTATATCTTACAATGGTAAGCGGACAAAGCTCCCCTCCAAAGCGGCAAACCTGCTCACTATCATATTGCCCAAATTTCCCAAAGGAATACTCCTTCCCTTGAAACAAAAATCCATATCCCTCTCTACCGGTGTATTCCTTCCTTACATAGGTGTTATCCAGCTTATCATCATATTCCTGCTGATAAGTCAGGGTTATCTGTGCGCTGGCAGTTTCCATGAGGTATGCTTTAATGGTTCCATCGTCTGCAAGCACGGGAATCTGTCCATAAACCAGCACATCTCCACGCTTCACCTCTCCGCTTGTCACTCCCGGAAAGCCTTTTCGAATCACCATGGAATCAATATAAAAATCCCTGTCTGCCACCAGATTGGTAAAGCCATTGCCCTCCACCACAGATATGCCAAGCAGCTCCTTTATCTCTTCCCCGGTAGTTGTCTTATCATGCTCCGCTTCCTTTTCCTTTACAAAAATCTGTAGACGATTTTCCTCCTGAGATACGCTGCACCATACAATATCGGGAAAAGCCCCCCTTATAGCCTCTTCTAATGTCACGTAATCTATCTCACTCAGGAACATGCCCACATGTACATCCTGCTTATCAATCACATCCAAAATCTGATACTGTGTCACTACCTCCAAGCCTTGCACCTCAATGCTCCATAGTATCTTCTGGGAAAAAATCACAAGAATAATCAGGAGTCCCGCGCCCCAGACCAGTCCTGTTTTTTTCATTATTTTGCGAAACAAAAAAGGTAGTCCATATCGCCCAGATATCACTACCTTTACACCTGTCTTTCGTATAATTTCCTTTATCCTATAAAAATCCTCTACGGAAAGCACGCATCTGTATGTTTTTCCATCATCCTCAATCTGCTTGAAAACAATATCATGAAACACGCATAGATTCAAGAATCTCTCCACATTTTGTCCGGTCAGTATCAGTTCCACATATGCCTTTATAAATTTCACCTTATACTCCTACAAAAAATGTATTTCTTTGATTAAGCCCCTTATATGCATATCCTCACCTGAGTAATATTCAATCAGCAGGTTATTCCCCAATATCTGAATAATGCCTTCCTTCGCCTGAATTTTCACCTCTTGGCAATTATATTTCAAAATGCCGCGGTAATTCTCAATCCAGATTCCTTCTCTGCCATGTAACTGAACAATACATCGATCTTTCATGGTTTAAGTATATGTGGTGATTTCCGCAAATATGAATCACTGTATAAGTAAGGGACGGGGATAGTAAGAAAATGGTATGTCCTATTAAGACACATTCTCATTC
>CAZOSU010000181.1:0-5753 GCA_964582515.1 uncultured Acetatifactor sp.
GAGATACTTTGACGCTGCCACCCTTTGGTGTGTGTATACTGAAATAATATCGAAGCAATAGCCATTGTCATTGGGTTAAGGAACAGACATGGCTGCTTTGCGGAACATGCTAAAATATTAGTAAATCTGTAGAAAAGGTAGGTCAAAAGTACCTGCCTTTTTTGCATTTTTGTAGAAAAATTACAAAGTTTGAAAAAATACTGTAATAATATTGGAAATGTTGTATAATTAGAGGGAAAAGTGACGTTAAACGCGTCAGTGCCTTGGAGGAAACTATGGGAGAGATGGAAAAAAGAAGAAAAGGATTGAAATTAACCGGAAAAATCGTGTTGTCTGCCCTTTTGCCGCTGATTGCTATGATGGTCTTTGTGGGGCTGGCCATTGAAGCCGTGGGAAATGATACGGCAGAGAGATTGGTGCAGCATGAGCTTAAGACAGCAGCCTATGCTCTTGCCAATAAGCTGAATGCAGCCGGGGATGATGGAGATTATAGTGTGCTGCTACAGGAGTTTACGGCTTCCACAGATATTGGGGCGATTCTTTTTGAAGGGCAGAATGCTATTGCTACCGGGGAAGACGAGCATGTGGACGGGATTGCTTTGAGTGATAAGGATTATCAGACGGTAACGTCTGACGGAAGCCTGTTTAGCTCGGAGATGGATATTCACGGGATATCCCACATGGCATATGCAGAGGTTTTATCCGATGGAAAAATCATGGTAACCGCCATGGAGAATGAATATATCACCTCTATTTATCATAGTCTGGTACAGGCGAATCTGATTTTTTTGGGGATAATGGCATTTGCTGTTTGTGGAGTTATCGGGGCGGTAGTGATAATTATTGTAAGAGCCATTGCCAGAGCAGTGAAAAATCTGGATAAGGTTGCAGTCGGTGAATTGAACTTTACCATGGACGACAGGCTTATAAAACGTAGTGATGAGGTGGGAAATATTGCAAGAAACATTAACGGATTAGTTAAGAGTCTTGCACAGACCATTACCGGAATTTTGGGAAATGTAGATACTTTAAATTCATTTTCCAATGATTTTAAAGGTAGCTTTGACCAGATGAATGAAACCATTGCCAATGTAAATCTTGCGGTGGAGGAAATTGCCCAGGGAGCTACCAGCCAGGCGCAGGAAACCCAGAAGGTTAATGAGCAGATACTGGAGATTGGTAATTCCATTGATGTAACCAGCCGTAATGTGGAGGCACTGGCAGATACCGCAAGTGAAATGAAGAAGCAGAACGTACTGATGAATGAGACCATGCAGGAGCTGATAAAGATTAGTGACCGTACCAGGCAGTCCATTCATCTGGTACATGAGCAGACTGATATCACCAATAAGTCGGCACAGGATATTAGTGAAGCAGTAAATATTATTGCAGATATTGCCACAGAGACGAATTTACTTTCCTTAAATGCAAGTATTGAGGCTGCGAGAGCCGGAGAGCAGGGAAGGGGCTTTGCGGTTGTAGCAGATCAGGTACGTAAGCTGGCGGAGCAGTCTAATGAGGCAGCAGGTCAGATTGCACAGATTCTTGCAGCACTCCTAAGCAACGCCAATAGCAGCGTAGTGACTATGCAGGAGGTTCTGGGAGAGATTAATTTGCAAAGCAAGAAGCTGGAAGATACCCAGAAGGTATTCGATGACTTGAATGGTGATATCGGCTCCGTGATTCAGGCCGTTTCCAATATGACCAATGAAATCAGTAATCTGAATGACGCCAAGGAAGAGGTTATGGTAAGTGTTGACAATCTGTCCGCGATTTCCGAGGAGAATGCAGCAAGTACCCAGGAAACCTCAGCATCCATGACGGAGCTGGACAAAATGGTACATAATTGTTCGCAGGCCACACAGAATCTGGTATCCATTTCTGACGACCTAAGCACGAACATGAGCAAATTCAAATTGTAAACATAGGGAAAGATGGGAAAGGAGCATCATTGATGTTCCTTTCTTTTTTCATTTATAATTTGTAGTAAATAATCTTAACTGTTTCTTTGCTTGAGTGTTGCTATAATATCAAATTGGTGAGGTATGTATGAAAAAGTATTGGTCTTTACTTAAGAATGGTCTTTTTTCCGTAATTGTCTGGATTGTTTTTTTCATCATCAGTGTGGTGGTGGAGAACTGGCTGGGAACAAACACCATGATACCGGCGATATTCGCACTGGCGGTGTTTTTAATTTCCTTGTATACGGACGGGTATTTATATGGAATCCTGGCCTCACTTCTTAGTGTGCTGGTACTGAATTATGCATTTACATTTCCTTTTTTAAAATTCAATTTCAGTATTCCGGAGAATCTGATTTCTGCAATTATTATGCTGGTTATAACCATATTGTCAAGTGCACTGGCAACAAAGATTAAAAATCAGGAAATGATAAAGGCAGAAACCTACAAGGAGACCATGCGGGCCAATCTGCTTCGTGCGGTTTCCCATGATTTGCGGACGCCCTTGACAACGATTTACGGCTGTAGCTGTGCCATTGAGGAGAAGCTGGACAGCTTGTCCAGGGAGCAGCTTTTGCAGCTGGTCAGAGGCATCAAGGAGGATTCCCAGTGGCTTATCGGAATGGTGGAAAATCTGCTTTCGGTGACTCGAATCGATACGGAGGGGGTAAAGCTTGTAAAGACCTCCACGGTACTTGAGGAGCTGATTGACATTGTACTGATGCGTTTTAAGAAGCGTTATCCCGGACAGAAAATAGTTGTTACTATTCCGGAGGAGTTTATCAGTATTCCCATGGATGCTGTGTTAATCGAGCAGGTCATCGTAAATCTGCTGGAGAATGCAGTGTTGCATGCTATCGGGATGACAAGGCTGGAGTTAAGGGTTTTTATCAGGGATAGTCAGGCAGTATTTGAAATTATTGATGACGGATGCGGAATTGACAAGGAGCGTATGGAAAATATCTTCACAGGATATTTTGAAATGAAGGACGCTCCGGTAGACAATCAGAAGAGAAGTATGGGAATCGGTCTCTCCGTATGTGCTACGATTATTCGTGCCCATGGTGGGAAAATTGAAGTGGAGAATCGGAAAGAGGGCGGATGTATTTTCCGTTTTGTTCTGGACATGGAGGAGGAAGAATGTGAGTAATCTGTACAAGGTGCTTGTAATTGAAGACGAACAGAATATTTGTAATTTTCTTCGCACCGTTCTGGAAACCCATGATTATCAGGTGCTTATAGCAAATACCGGAAGCAATGGGAGAACCATGTTTTTGTCCCATAATCCAGACCTGGTGATTTTGGATTTAGGTCTTCCGGACATGGACGGTACCATGCTTATCAAGATGGTTCGTGAGCAGTCCCAGATTCCCATTATCGTTCTTTCTGCAAGGTGCAACGAAAAGGATAAGGTATTATCCTTGGATTTGGGAGCCAATGATTATGTGACCAAGCCGTTTGGTACGGAGGAGCTTCTGGCAAGAGTGCGTGCTGCCATTCGCAGTAACCGCTTTGCGGGAGGGGTGTGCTCAGCCAATTCGAGGTTTGTATTACAGGATTTGGTGATTAATTATGATGCCCGCATCATTACCATAGAGAAAAAGGAGATTAAGCTGACTCAGACAGAATATAATATTGTGGAGCTTTTGTCGGTTCATGCAGGAAGGGTATTGACCTATGCAGAGATTGTAAAGAAGGTGTGGGGGTACTCTGATAGTGGAAGTATCAAAAAGCTTCAGGTAAATATGGCCAATATACGCAAGAAATTCGGAGAAAAACCGGGAGAATATCGTTACATATTAAACGAATTAGGTGTAGGCTACCGAATGAATACGGATACCGAGGAAAACACCGAATAAAATATGTTAGGAGTTTTTTATGGATATCATAATGTGGATTTTATTTATTGTGGAAGCAGTCCTTGGAGTGGTTTCCAGTATTGGAATCATTGTAATATTGATTGCAACCGTGGGAGCTAAGATTGCCAATAAAGTAAGATATGGCAAGTCCCTGTATGATTAAATTCGTGAGAGAATGAGAAGAGAATATATATTTTTCAAAAGCTATGCTAAAATGTTAAGGAGCATTTTAGTATAGCTTTTTGCTTAGGAAGAAAATAGAGAATTGTGGAGTGTATAAAATATGAGCATGTAAATATCAGCTATGCTTACTCGGCTCACGAACCGGTTTATATGAAAGCTGCTATCTGTGGAGGGAAGCTTTTTTATGTCAGCATTGTAAAATCCGGGGGAATGTGTTATATTACAGAAAGTTAGCTGAGACTAACTGAATATATTAGCAAAAGGAGGGAAGGGTATGACAACAAGTGTTTTATCGGGAATAATTGTTCCGTTTCTGGGTACCACGCTGGGTTCTGCACTGGTATTTTTGATGAGTGGAAAAATGAATAAGAGTGTGCAGCGTGCATTGACAGGATTTGCAGGAGGGGTGATGGTAGCGGCATCTGTGTGGAGCCTGCTCATTCCATCCATGGACCAGTCGGCGCATATGGGGAAGCTGTCCTTTATCCCTGCGGTGGTGGGGTTTATGTTGGGAATGATGTTTTTACTGGTGCTTGATACTTTTACGCCTCATATGCATATGGGCAGTGAGAAGGCAGAGGGGGTAAAGTCCAGGCTGGATAGAACCACCATGCTGGTGCTGGCGGTGGCACTCCACAATATCCCGGAGGGGATGGCAGTAGGAGCGGTATTTGCGGGATTGCTGGCGGATTCGGCGGAGATTACCCTGATGGGGGCCTTTGCACTATCTTTGGGAATCGCCATTCAGAATTTCCCGGAGGGGGCCATTATTTCCATGCCCCTGAAAGCAGAAGGGGTATCAAAAGGAAAAGCATTTCTTTACGGAGCAATGTCGGGAGCAGTGGAACCTTTGGCTGCGCTTCTGACCATTTTGTTATCCGGTATTATGGTGCCCATTTTGCCGTATCTTCTCAGCTTTGCTGCGGGAGCCATGATTTATGTTGTGGTGGAGGAATTGATTCCGGAGATGTCAGAAGGAGAGCATTCCAATATAGGAACCATATTTTTTGCTGTGGGATTTTCTCTGATGATGATTTTGGATGTGACGCTGGGATAAGAACGCACATTACGAAATTGCGCCTCCCAGAGGAAGCTTCCCCGAAAGAGGCGCAATTTTATAAATGCTTTTTATATTAGATACCCTTCAATGCATTTTCTACATCAGCGATGATGTCATCTGCATTTTCGATACCTACGGAAAGTCTTATAAGGTCCGGTCCAACACCTGCTGCGATAAGCTCCGCATCGTTCATCTGGCGATGGGTAGTGGAAGCGGGGTGAAGGACGCAGGTATGTGCATCGGCTACGTGGGTAGCAATCATGGCAACCTTCAGACCTGCCATGAACTTTTCAGCGGCCTTTCTGCCACCCTTTACTCCAAAGGCGACAACGCCACAGGTGCCGTTTGGCATCATTTTCCGGGCAAGGTCATAGTATTTGCTGCTCTTAAGACCCGGATAATTTACCCATTCAATCATAGGATGAGCTTCTAGGAATTCAGCCACCTTCTGTGCATTCTCACAGTGGCGAGGCACACGCACATGTAAGGATTCCAAACCTAAATTCAACAGGTATGCGTTCATAGGTGCCTGAATGGAGCCTAAGTCTCTCATCAGCTGTGTGGTACACTTGGTAATGAAAGCTCCGCCCAAACCGAACTTCTCAGCATATACCACACCGTGATAGGAATCATCAGGAGTGGTAAGACCCGGGAATTTATCCGCATGCGCCATCCAGTCAAATTTACCGG
>CAZOSU010000182.1:0-5744 GCA_964582515.1 uncultured Acetatifactor sp.
CAATGAACACCACAGCGCCAACAAGGCCAACAGCAGTTACCATGATACAAGATGCACCAACAAGCCACTCGACCAGAGGCTTCGGTCCCTCACTGGGAATGTCCGAAATATTGATTACCTCAAGACCCGTCTCGGTTATCTGAATACACTCTTTCGGATCAAGTTTTTCCGCTTCTTCTATCAGCAAATCGACATCGTAGCCAAGGAAGGTTTCCTCTTGGCGTGAGAGAAGATAGGATATGACTGCTTCTTGGGCAAAATAGAGGTTGCTTACAATATCAACCTTCGCAAAGTTTTTATCCTGGTTTTCCAAGCACTCATTGATAAGTCTTTCCAATTCCTCGTAGTCGATCTGCGAAGATAATGACTCGCCAGAAACAGGGGCATAAGTCCCAACATCAATGTCGAGGACATAGCGGCCATTATCATAAGAGTACAGAGAGCCCAGAGTTTCGTCACATACGCCCCGCTCGTAAGGCGCTGTTTCGTAGAACATATGCCCATTCTCATCTGCGCCATATTTCACATACTGGCCATAAACAACACAATGCTCGCTAAATGCCTCGCTGGAATACTTGAGGAAGAAGTTATATCCCTCACACGCAACATCAAGGTTATAGATCATCAGGCCGCTGTCGAACTCTTCTTGAGGAATAATCATTTCTCCGGCAAACGGCAGCAGGCCAGCCGCAAAATAAACCTCGGATTCATCATCATTTGTTAAACATTCAGAGTAGTCGGTATACGCAAGTCCATACACAGCCGTGCCATCGGAGAGTTCCACATATGCAGGAAACACATCGTACTTGTACTCAAGCTGTCTGGCCAGCAAACCACATACAAAGGTTTCGATATCACCAATGTAATCCTCGTAGTTTGTTGATACGACGAGCGGCACTGCCTGAATGCTCTCTGTAATAGCATCTACGATTTCCTGCTTATCCACTACAGGTGTCATTGGCTCAACTGTAGTGTCAGGAGGTTTCTGCTGCCCGCAGCCCGTCAGGAGCGACATCAAAAGAGCGAGGGACAGCACCAATGAAATTGTTCTGTCCAACATTCCTCGTTTCATTGATACTGTCTCCTCTCGTTATTCTTGTTGTTCCTCTTCGACAGTCCCTTGTTCGGGGACTTCCTTTTTTCTTTTCTGGGTTACCACAAAGGCCAGGCCCGCACCAGCTACCAACATAATCATCGCTGTAATGATAATGCCAGTATAACTGCGCTCAGTGGGAATTGGATCGGGGACCGTGCCGCCCAATTCTTTCATCATGCCAACCAGTTTAATGTCACCCTCAGCCTCTACGGTCAGTTTATCGGAACTGAGAAGTTTTCCATCCATAGACCAGCCATCATACTGTGTCACATCCAACACGGGCAGGTCATAGCTATGGCCGAATTCAATGGTCTGAGCGGCAAGGATCTCATTGCCCTCTGAATCCACGAACTGAAGTGTATACTGTTTAGCTTTCCAGACCGCATTAAAGACGGAGGTCCCTTTGAACATAATCTCTGCAATTTCACCAGTGTGCAGATTTCCTGCATCATCGGTGAATCCGGCCAACTCGTAGCCATAACGAGTCAGCATAGGCAACGCAACATTCTTCTCGCCAAAGGTCGTAATAATCGTTTGGGTATCCTCTGTCCCGACTCCTGCAAACTCAAGCGTAGCGTACCCAGAGTCATTAACAACGACGGTGATTGAGTAAGAGAAACCCAGGCGGTTGGTCACTTCGACCGTATATTCTCCCGGCGCGGACCAGGCATCAGTTGCCATTCGATCTGCTACATAGAAGTACTCATTGTTTGCATCAGAAATTGTAACTAATGTGTACGGATCTAAGTTATCCATTACCTCAGATACTCTAAAAGCATCAACAGTAATCACTTTGCCGTGGTCGCTCTGGGTATAGATTTCTTCCTGCTCTGCGCCATCGATAAAGAATCTCAATGTGAGGGATGCAGTATTCTCACCTTCTGCAATAAAGACCGCTTGGTAAGAAACCTCATCTCCATACACTGTGCGCTCACGAATTGTTACGATTCCAGAGGGACACCCTGCCGTTTGAAGTTGTGCTCCCACGCCAGAGTTGTACTGAATCGGATATTCACGCCCACCTTCGTCGATGATCGTTACTTCGGCAGAATCGTAGCCATATTTGTCCTTAACAAACTCGAAGTCATAATAGCCCGTACGGACTTTTCCGTTTTTACCGGGAGTAAGATAAGAATACGGTTTCGGGCTGATGACAGGCAATCCGTCAACACAACACAGGGCTTCTCTCTGCTCATCCGCAAAAACCGTAATACTCCTGTTCAATTTCTGGGCACGGAGATCATCTATCCCTTTGATGAGTTCGTCTTCAAGCGTCAAATAGGTGAACTGGTCAGACAGGTTAAAGTACAGTTCCTGAACCGCCTGCTCTGCGAAAAAGTACATTGCGTCAGTCAAATCCCACGCAGAATCATACTTTTCTTTCTGTGCCACATTGATGGAACCGATGTATCGGTAAGTGCCGTTCTCCTGCTGTTCGACCACACCCTTTTCGTAATTATACGCATACTCAACCGCAGCTTCTCTCGTCGCAAACGCCAGAGTGATATTTCCTGTAGATGCACTATGGTAAGTAAGGCCATAGTACATTGGATAGGAATCTGAAACATTCTTCAACGCATACTCGGCAAGGCTCTGCTGGTTCTCTTGCGGCCCCGGAGCCGTGCCTTCGGCAATAATCTCAAAGCGGAACGTGAACACTCTGTAACTACCAGCGATCGGATCTTCTGTTTGCGGTTCGGTGGTGAACGTAGCAACATATTGTCCAGGCTCTGTTATGTCCCCAATGATCTCCGTTTCCCCCGAAACAACATCATAGCAGGTTCCGGTAGTGGTATTCTGGATGGTTCCAGTTATAGGAAGATAGTTTTCATCCGTCTTTTCAATAAAATAGCTTGTCTGTCCACCCTCAAATGCGGGATAGTCTCCTTTAGAGTAGATTCGTTTCCCAGAGATAAAACTATCTCCAAAATACTTGTCCAATGCACTTTCTGCATCTTGGGTGTCAACATAGATGACAACGCTATCTTTGTCTCCAACCGCACTCTCAAGTTCAATCACATATCTGCCAGAAGCAGTATACTTCCCATCTCTGGGAGACGCAATTCTCACACCGTTTTTGTATACCTTGAATGATACTGTGGGGTTGAGCGATGTATCGATGGTAAAACCGGTTACGGTACCAGATCCAGAAACCAACGTTTCCGCTTTTTCATAAATGGAAACATCAATCTCATTCTCTTCGCCAAGGATTGCTTCGATTGCATCTCGCGCAGTCCCGTTTACCGGTATGTTGTGAAATGTTACAGCACTCAGCTCACTGCTGCACAGATAAAACTCATAAGCCTCAAGATAGCGTCCCGCATCTTTCGTTTCACTGTTCTCGGCTTTGTAAGCATAGAGGACACGAAGATAAATGCCTTTTAGCAAATCCGTTCCAGCAGGAGTATAAATCAGAACGTCTCCATTATCGCTGTAGTTTGAATAGAAATCCGTCGTGTGCAGGCCAGATGCATAAGCACCGTCTTCCACGTTGCTCCACTCAATGCCGTCATAGGACTTTTGGATCACAAGCGCACCAGTTTCAACAGCACCTGCCCATATACCATTGATTGTCTGCTTTTCTTTCTTGCCCCAAGCATCCGAAATAATGGCCCAACCAGTATCTTCAGCGGCAGAGAAATCCCTAAGCCGCAGATACAAACTCACATTATCACCAGTAATTCCATAGGCAGGCACACCTTTGACAGTGCTTCGTGTAATTCTTGTATCTGCCGCTTGGGCAATCTTCAGAGAAGAAAGGGCTGTCATCCCAAACTCGGTTCGATACTTAACAGGATCAGAAGCCGCATACTCACCATTTTTGCCACCGTTATGGACAACCGGATTCAGCGTGGTGAGCTTTAATCCTTCTTTGACCGTAATATCATACTTGTACTGCCTTCCCAAATCAGTTTTGACTGTCACCGTATATTTACCAGGTTGATAAATGGAAGTCAAATCTTCGACGGTTTGTGCCGTGCCAGCGTCCTTTTTTACAGTAACCGTAACATCAGCATGGCCTTGGTCGATAATGAAACCTTTGCTGACAGAAGAAGCGTTGGAAACATCCCGGCCACTCACAATATCTCTGAGTTTTACAGGATTTTGATTATAGCAGATGTAAAAGTCGTATACTTCCAGAAATTCACGGTATTCATATTGAGCATTTTGAATGAACAAAAACTTATCTGTTCCTGTGCGATGGCTCATCCGATATGCGATCATCACTCGATAAAAATAACCGCTCTTGGCATCTGCCTCTGAAACAGCGAAAAAGTTCGGCAACCCAGAAGTGTTCTTGTTAAACACATTGGTTTCAGTCAACATCGTTTCCCATGTCTGGCCATCCGCAGAACGTTGAACAATAACAGCACCCTTGGCAACCTTTTTCGAGACAGAAACACCAGCGACATTTTTTGCATCGGAAGATTCGAGATTCCAAGTATAATTGTCTTCGTCCTGGTGCTCACCGCCATAGGAATAGTTGAACGCAACCTCACCAGTCACACCATATGCGGGCACTCCTTGGTAGGAAGATGTGCCATCCAGCGCTCCGCCAATCGTGAGGTTTCCAAGACTTCTTTTACCATAGCAAAGAGTAGACTTTACTGTGGCTTTTGAAATATCAAAAGCACTGTCATCGGTCAACTCATAGCTACAGCCGGACACCGTATAACTACTTGCAGCAGCAACTTGCGGAATGAAGATGCCGATAACGATGGCAATAGCAACCACATATGCCCAGAAATGTCGTTTGTTCATTCTAAATCTCTCCGTTTGCAGACGATGAAAGTGAAACTTTCTGCCTATAATATAGCACAAAAACATAATGCAGTAAAGAATCGACCTTCTCCCAGACTGTTCCGTATTACGCTGCCTTCAAAATTCCGAATGCAACTACAATCAGGGCAATTGGAAACAGTAAAATCATGCCACCAGCAAAGAGCATGCATAGTGCCATTACAGGTAGAGCCAGCACAAACAAAACGCACGCAATTGCTTTGGCAATGCACCAACTGATTTTCAATGCCAGCCCCACTGTCTTGATGAACACAATAAAAAACAGGATGGTCAAAAGAATTTCAAACATTTAACGGACACCCCTTTCCTAATCTGCAACTTAATCATAAAGAAAGAAGTGTCCGTTAAACCGTACTGTACGAAAATTTATCAAAAAAGACATTTGCAAGGTTCCATGTTCCGCCAGACTCTGATTTTTTACTCAACTGCAGTTCGGAGTATTGCTCCGGCAAACTTCAAGGCGGTTACATTCTGCGCTGCTGAAGTCAATACAAACCCACGGGGCCAGTTCAAGTAAACTGGTCCCGTGGGTTTTTCATTTCCCGTATTTCTCTTTCAGACTTTGGTGTCCCTTCTGCGCTTCCCGCCGCAGATCATCGGCGGTCAGCATCTTCCACTGAGGGTCGGGGTCGCTCAGATTCAGATGTATCATTTTTTCCGGAAAGTATATCTCCGGGTCAAATCTGAAGTTCCTCGCAACAAGCTGCTGCCATCTGCTCGGTCCATCAGCCAGGTCGATCCTGTCCACTTCGTAGCTTGTCAGCTCATGGGTGGTGTCGATCTTCCGCAGGAACTCCTCTGCGGTCAATTTTCCCTGGACATACTCCTCACGCGCCACCCGCGCGTT
>CAZOSU010000183.1:0-5733 GCA_964582515.1 uncultured Acetatifactor sp.
GCGTATCGTGGTTGATGGTAGCCTGCAGGTCCAGGATGATGTTTTTATCCAGCAGCGTCTGACCGTGTACACAGGGATTTAGAATCTGGATGTCCGTGATAGATTCCCTGGGGACGCGGAGCATGGAAGCCAGCAGAGCCTTCAGAACCGGCTCATTACGCTCCAATAACATTTTGCAGAGCAGGTCGTTGGTCATGCTGTAGACAAGTTCTCCCCTCATTTCCTCAAGTGGTGGGAAGTCCGTAGTTACATTGGTTGTTATTAAGTTGTTTGTAGATTGCATAAAAATCCTTTCTTTTGTGCTTGGTTTACGGGTAACAAGTTAGAATTGGATTGGTGGGCAAACGCCCGAGATAAATTAGAAAAAAGATGACCTTACGGTCATGGGGCTCACCTTGTCCCCGGATATCTTGGCGGATAGGAAATATCCTCAAGTAAACTCTATGATAGCAGATTTCAAAGAGGATTACAAGACTACGATAATAATAAAACGAGGCGTATGCAGTCCCCCCCGCATCTAACCGGAGGCACCATTATTGTGAGGTAGCATGCATGGAGGAGATGGCATATATGAATGGCTGGGGGTAGTAAGGAAGATGTACCGGATAGTATGTACATGGACGAGCTTTGGTAGGAAGCTGAATATATAATTATTCCCGGCAGACACAAGGCTGCCGGGAA
Organism: uncultured Acetatifactor sp.; assembly: GCA_964582515.1. Taxonomy (GTDB): domain Bacteria; phylum Bacillota; class Clostridia; order Lachnospirales; family Lachnospiraceae; genus Acetatifactor. Next base: position 682 of record CAZOSU010000183.1, read on the forward strand.
GCTCATCTGAAGGCATAGGCTCAGCTTAAGCCTTCTTATGCCAATTTTTACTAGGCTGTGACTTGGCCGTAGGGTATCTGAAAAGCAGTGTCTTAAGTGCCTGCCAGTTAAAAGGAAAAAGAGGCCACAGGTAGCTTTTTCCGCCCAGGGTGGGAGTGGTGGCAATGGAGATAAGCATGAGTACCACACCGCTCCAGAAGCCTATAGGACCAAGGAATGCGGTCATAAATATAAGAAACAGCCGGTAAATGCGCAGACCTTCGGAAAAATCCACATTGGCAAGGGACAGGGTGGTAAGCAGGGTTACCGCAGCATAGAACAGAACCTCGTTGGAGGCCCAGTTCAGCTGTACCGCCACATCGCCGATGATGAGACCGCCCACGATGGAGAGGGAGCCGGAAAAACGTCCCGGGGAGTGGGCTGAGGAATATTTGAACAAATCCAGCAAAAATTCCACCGCCAGCAGGTAAAAGGTGATGCGTACCGGTCCCATACCTTCCGTGGAGAGCAGGCTGAATGTCTCTGAAATTTCCGGGTAGTAGGAGGTCAGCAGCAGAAATACCGGAAGTAAAAATACGCTGACCAGCAGGCACAAAAAACGTACGAGACGAAAATAGTTACCTACAATGGGACTGTTGTAGTAATCGTCCGGGTGCTGGGTAAACTGGAAAATGGAGCAGGGAAGAATCATTACCGAAGGTGAATTGTCCACCAGAATAAGGATATGTCCCTCCATGAGATAGCTGCTTGCTACGTCCGGCCGCTCTGTAGTACAGATGCTGGGCAGGGGATGGAAGAAGCTTTTTTTCAGCAGAAGCTCCTCCAGACTTTTGGTACCCATGGTAAGGGAGGTGACCTGTATGCTTTCCAGTTCTGTGCGGATGTAGGATAAAAATTCCTGATCCACCAGTGCGCCCAGATAACCGATGGAGATATCTGTCCGGCTTACTGTACCTACGTGCATGGCTTCGAAGGTCAGGGTATTGGCGCGGATACGGCGGCGAATCAGGTTGGCATTTGTCAGCATGGTTTCTGTGAAGCCATCGTGAGCACCCTTAGTCACCGGCTCTGTGTCAGGTTCCTCCACGCTACGGGCCGGATAGGTACGGATGTCCAGAATAAAGCCGGTGGTACTGCCGTTTATCAGCATCAGGGCTGTTCCGGAGAACATCTCCAGAAACAGCTCATCCCAAGCTTTATAGGGAGTAACCGACGCATAACCCACATGGTCATACATATATTTTGTCAGCGCCTCTTCGTCGGAGGCATCAATGGGCTCCTTAACATCAACAAAGATTTTCTGTAAGGTGCGTTCCTCAATATATCCGTTCAAGCCTACGAAAAATGCCTCATTACCGCCGATTTTCAGATGTGAAGAGATGATATCAAAGCTCTTATCCAGTGGAATCAGCTCTTTCATTCGCTGGATATTTACTTGCAGATTACTGCTTAGGTTCTGGTTCATGTATATGCTCCCTGCAAAACTTTTTTATTATTATAGGGAGTTTTTATATTTTTATTCTTTTGAAATGGCAAAAAAGATATACCATAAGGGAGCCCTTTTTGTCATTTCAAAACCGAAGCACTAGTACCAGCCACCATCCATGGTGATGATTTGCCCTGTCATATATGTGGGGGCAGATGCCAGCTGCAGGGCGAGCCGGGCAACTTCTGCCGGGGAGCCCAGTCTGTCTGCCGGGATTTCTGCGGCCAGAGCCTCTAAATCTTCTTTGCTGAGATTCTTGCGGTTCATGTCCGTATCAATGACACCGCAGGCGATGGCATTGACAGTGATGCCACTGGGGGCAAGCTCTTTTGCCAGAGCCCTTGTAAAGCTGTTCAGACCGCCCTTGGATGCGGAGTAGGCTACCTCCATGGAGGCACCCACATTTCCCCACACGGAGGAGATGTTGATAATACAGCCGGCCTTTTTGTCAAGCATAAGAGGTACGGCATGCTTACAGGCGTAAAAGGCGGAGGAGAGATTGGTGGAGAGAAGCTTGTTCCATTCCTCCGGCGTCATGTCCGTAAGCAGTCCGAAATGAGCTATTCCTGCATTATTAACAAGTACGTCCAGCTCTTTTATCTCTGCGAACATTTTTGTAACATTTTCGTAATCTGCGCAATCTGTCTGAAATGCTTTGACGGTCACGGAAAACTCTTTCTCTAATTCTTCTGCAAAATTTGATAAAATATCCATGGAATGTAAGCAGGTAAGATACAAATCATAGCCTGCTTTGGCAAATTCCAGGGCAAGAGATTTCCCGATTCCACGGGATGCGCCGGTAATCATAGCCTTTTTATTCATAATCGTCCTCACATAATATTTAATAATTATGCCTAAGTATATCATACATCAGTCACTTTCTTCCAGCAAAATTGCCCAATTATATCGGCGTAGAATATTGACAAAAGAAAACAATGATGTTATATTTGTTAACAGTTGTAATATTTGCGTAATATTTTAAAATAAAGATTTAATTTTTGGAGGTAATCATGTTAAGAAGTTCTGTAAGAGCGGGAGTGCTTTTTATCGCCGGCATGATGCTGTGCAGCAGCATGGATGTGCAGGCATCCACTCTTTCGTCCGTCCTTCCTAACGGTGGTATTAATATAGCACTTGCACAGGGTACATCTTTGGAGAGTATGTCTTTGAATGCGGGCAAGACCGATGTGGTATTAGAGTCCGTAGTCTCTGCATCGGAAGTGGATGAGGCGGCAGCCAGGGCGAAAGCAGCGGCCAGGGCAGCGGCCAAGGAGAAGGAACTGGAAACTCTCAGAAATATGGTAATAGCGGATGTAAACCGCTATGTGAATATCAGAAGCATCCCCAGTGAAGATGGGGAAGTGCTTGGAAAATTGTATGATAACTCTGCCGGTGTACTGGTTTCAGAGCAGGACGGCTGGTATGAGATTACATCGGGAACCGTGACCGGCTTTGTGAAGGCAGAATATGTGGTGACGGGTGATGCAGCGGTAGAGCTTGCGGCAGAAGTGGGAACACGCCTTGCTACCGTACAATGTGATGGTCTTTACGTTCGTAAGGAGCCTTCCACAGAGTCTGCCATTCTGGGAATGGTGGCATTTGAGGATGAGCTTTTGGTATATGAAGAAACGGACGAATGGATTAAGGTAGATACCGTAGAGGGTGACGGATATGTATCCGCAGAGTTTGTAACCCTTCATACCGAGTTTGTGCAGGCGGAATCCAGAGAAGAGGAAGAAGCCAGACTTGAGAAGGAGCGCGTAGAGCGTGAAAAGGCGCAGAAGGCAGCAAAGGCTGCGACCAAGAAAAAAGAGATTACTTATGTATCCAGCGATGGTGGCAGTGATATGGGTCGCGCAGTTGCAGAATATGCACTGCAGTTTGTAGGAAATCCTTATAAATGGGGTGGTACCAGTCTGACAAACGGTGCGGATTGTTCCGGCTTTGTTATGAGCGTGTATGAGAACTTTGGTGTATCCCTGCCTCATTCCTCCGCAGCAGACCGTAAGCAAGGGTATGCGGTGGATGGTCTGGAGAATGCACAGCCGGGAGATTTAATCTGTTACTCCGGTCATGTGGCACTTTATATTGGCGATGGCAAGATTGTACATGCGGCTTCTAAGAAGTCCGGCATCACGGTATCCAATGCGGACTATAAGAAGATTTTGGCAATTCGTCGTATCTTCTAAGCTTTTGAAATAAGGGAAATGTGGAAAGAGATTGTTTTTTGCAATCTCTTTCTTTTTTTGTGATGGTTATGGTTAAATATATGTATGCGAATAGTCTAAAAAAGGTGTAAAATAGGCGAAGGATTTAACTTAAAATAGGTAAAACAGAATTACTAATTTGAGGAAGCAATACCCATGAGCATAACTTACAATGAAGTAGTAAAGCGTTGGAAAGAAGAGAGAAATAGATTATCCTTGTCACAGGAGGAGATGGGGCGTTTTGTGCACATTACGCAAACCAATTATAGCAAGGTAGAGAAGGCTTTGCGGCGGTTAAGCTTTTATGAATTAAAATATATGTGTGCCACAGATATTGATGTACATTATAGCTTTACTGCACAGCGTGGAAATAATCACTATAACGAATTATTAGAAGGTCGCAGCTATTCAGAAGTGTTTTGCTGCTTGAACATTATTTATTCGCTTGCAGCATGGAGGGGGAAGCAGGCGAACAGCGTTCCGTGGAAAGCGGTTTATGAGAAAGTGAAGTACGTTCCTTTGCTTGAAGAAAATCAGTGTTCAAGGAATATTTGGCTTATATTGCGGCATTCTATGGGGTGGCAACAGCAGAAAATGGCAGAGGTACTGGGGGTAGACATTAAGAAGCTCAGGGATTTGGAGAATGGAAGAACTCTGCCGGACAGCGAGCTGCTGTGTGGATTATATGAAGTGTTTGGTATTCCGCCGGCAGTAATCATTAAGGATAAAAAAGGGATTTTGAGTGAGATATCCATACTTTTGGAAATGCTGGATGAAGATTCACGGATGGAAGTATGTGAAATTTTCAAGGCAATAAAGATAAGATGAAAGCACCCGGTAGACGGCTGGTGAATTTGGGGGATACGGAGGAAAAATATGTCATATGTACAAATTGGGACCAGAATCAGGGAATTGCGGGAAATAAGGCATTATTCAAGAGAGATGCTGGCAGAGGAAATCGATTTATCTGCTAAATTTCTTTATGAAATCGAATCCGGAAGAAAAGGTTTCTCAGCAGAGACATTATGTCGTTTGGCTAAAGCCTTGTCCGTGAGCTGTGACTATATAATGTTTGGAGAGGAAAGCGACAAGTACAATGCGGAGAAAATTGCCTGCATATTGGAAGTGATGGATTCTGAACAACGGAAAAAAATGCAGGATATTATTAAGGCATTGTATGAAATATGTAATACATTGTAGGATTGAATGTTTGGAGGTGATGCTCTTTGGAAGCATCTGTCCGGGTGAAAAACTCTGAAAACTGCTGCAAATCAATGCGGTAGGCTTTCAGGGTTTTTTTGTGGATATGGAGAAATTGTTCCTGCAAGTATTACCTTTTGTTCGTTGTATAGTTAAAAA
>CAZOSU010000184.1:0-5730 GCA_964582515.1 uncultured Acetatifactor sp.
GTCGGATATTATTAAATCCTTTGTGAATCAGAATAATGTTTCTGTATCCGGTAGTGAAAGTACTACAGCTCAAAATACCCAGCTGATAAAGCAGTTCATAAAGGCTCTGACACCGGGACAGGTGATTTCGGGAGAGGTTACGGATGTATCCGGTGATATGCTGAAGCTGTTAATCGGTCAGAATGGCAACCAGGTATCCATATCGGCCAGACTGGAGCAGAGCATGGCGCTTCCCCTGGGGAAAAGTATTCTTTTTCAGGTGAAAAATAACGGAAGCACATTATACTTAAGTCCCTTGTATGAGAACATGGGGATGGAGAAGACGGCAGCCCTTGCATTGGAGCAGGCGAATCTTCCGGTGACGGAGGAGGCACTGGCACTGACGGGGACTCTTATGAAGGAGGGGATGCCCATTGATAAGGAGTCTCTTTTACGAATGTATCAGCAGGTGACTCAGTATGGAGAAAAGCAGCTTTCCAATATAGTGGATTTGCATAAGCTGCAGCTTCCGGTAAATCAGGAGAATCTGGAGCAGATGGGGAGCTATAAGAATATGACCCATCAGCTTTTAGATGGTATTAACCAGTTTGAGACCGAATTTATGCAGACACTGCAAACGCTTTCTTCCGAGGGAAAAAGCGATGTGGCAGGGCAGCTGTTAAAGGCAGTGCTGACAGGTACCCTTGCTGGTGAGGATGGTACGGTGTTTATTCGGGAAGAGGGTACTGAAATGCCAAGGGGAGGGGAAATTAACGCTCTTTTTTCCAAGGGTGGTGATAGCAGGGAAGTGCTGGGAGAACTGGTAAAGCTGCTTGACCGTGGTAGAGAGCTCCCCACAAAGGAGCTTCTTTCTGATGAACGTTTTACCACCGCTTTGAAAGAGTATTTAAAGCAGGAGTTTATGCTGTCTCCAGAGGAAACTACTAAGGAAAAGATTAAGGAGCTCTACAGTAAGCTGGGTAGGCAGCTGCAGGCAGTCAGTGAGGCACTGGATAAAAGCGCCCTCTTAGAGAGCAGTCTTGGTAAGAATGTGACGCAGATGAATCAGAATGTCAGTTTTTTAAACCAGATGAACCAGATGTATGCCTATATTCAGCTTCCGCTGAAAATGGCAGGAAATGAGGCTCATGGGGAGCTGTATGTATATTCCAATAAAAAACGTTTGTCCAGTGAGGAGGGGGAGGTCAGTGCCCTGCTTCATTTGGATATGGAGTATTTAGGACCGGTGGATGTGTATGTGGCTATGCAGTATGAGAAGGTTTCTACCCAGTTTTATTTAAGGGACGAGGAGCTTTTAGACTTTATTAATGACAATATCCATATCCTTACTGAGAGGTTAAGGAATAGAGGCTATGAGACTACGGTGACAGCATCTGTGCGGAATAATGAGGAAGCTCATAAGAACAGCTGTATGAAGGAGCTTTTGAGGTCCCAGTCCAATATACCGCTGCTTTCTACAGATTCCTTTGATGTAAGGGCGTAATGCAGTCATGGAAAGGGGCACTGAGTTGGAGAAGGATACAAAGGCAAAACAGGCCATTGCCCTCAGCTATGACCCTAAGGAGGATGCTCCCAAGGTCATTGCTTCCGGTAAGGGCTATCTGGCAGAAAAGATAATTGAAAAGGCTAAAGAGGTAGAGGTACCTGTTCATAGGGATGATAAGCTGGCAGATACTCTATCACGTCTGGATATCGGTGATATGATACCGCCGGAGCTTTATGAGGTAGTGGCAGAGATACTGGTGTTTGTAGATGCCATGGACAAAATAAAGGGGAAAATAGAAAAATAGGGGTTATATTTTGAACAAAAGACAGGTAGGAAGTGTTGCAGAGAATACTGTGACAGCATTTTTAGAAAAGCAGGGTGTACAAATCATGGAACGGAATTACCACAATCGCAGTGGCGAAATCGATATCATCGGCAGGCATGATGGCTATCTTGTTTTCTTTGAGGTGAAGTATCGCAGTACGGTAAAAATGGGATATCCCCAGGAGGCTGTAAGCCTCTCAAAGCAGCGTCAGATATGTAAAATTGCAGATTATTACCGGTGCAGGCATAAGTTACCCTTAAGCACGTCCATTCGTTTTGATGTAGTGGCGGTTGTAGGGGAAGAGATAAAGTGGATAAAAAATGCATTCCCCTATCATTACAGATAGTTTATCCACATAATACAAGGGAGTAAGGGCAGTATGGCAAATATTATAGATGGGATTCGAAAAGTAGAAAAAAGTGAGCTGGCAAGACAGCTTTGTGATTTTAAATTACAAAAAATTTCTCTGCGACTGCGTCTCATGGGGAGATATCTCTATTTTGCCCTAATGTGGCTGTGCCGCTGTATTCTGCGTCTTTTTAAGAAGGATATGAAGCTGCCAAGGGTATACAGCTGGAAGAAGCGTTATGAAATGCTATATGAGGAATACATGCTTTGGGAAAGAGATGCATTAGAAGGAGAGCTGATAAAGCAGATTAAGGCAAAAATGCGTTTTATCCGTCATTCCGGGGCTAAAACGGAGGACAGATTATCGGCGGAGATTACTAAGGTGGTATCCGGGCTATATTCCTGGGAGGAGCAAAAGGGGTTATCCATACCGGAAAAAAAGGATTATATTTGTGAAAAATATCTTAAAAAGCGCAGGCTGGATGAGAAAATGTGCATTCATCTGGGGATTCTGGTGTCCTTTTTTGTATGTGCAGTAGCAGTGATTTTCTGGTGCTTTAACAATCCGTTCAAGGAATTGATTGCACTGGGCTGTATCCTTTTTGTACCACTTTGGGGATATTTTATATCCTATAAGGTGATTCAGTGGCAGCTGGCTCATCTGGTATGGCTCTCAGGCAGTAATTCGTGTGAGAATTGTACCGCGGAAGGAAAAAGTGTAGTTGTGCCGATAGCGGATGAAAACAGAGAGAAAAATGCAGAGGAGCTTTTGATTTACCATACACTGCGGGCCATGAATATGCGCACCACGGATGGCGCGACCAAGGTGCTTCTTACGGATATGACCCGGATATGGGAAGGCTATGAAAAGGAAAAGCTCAGGCGCAGATGGGAAAAGCGTTATGGGAAGCTGGAAATTAAGGATGAAGTGTTTACAATGGCGGTGAACCAGTTTGCTTATGAGGATTTCGAGAAGCTGGAGCAGCGTCTGTTTGAGCTCTGTGAGGCAAGGGATCCTGCTGCACTTGCGGAGAGGAAAAAGGGCGAATATAGGGTTCCCTTCCGTACCAGCCAGAGGGATGTGGGAAGCTTGTATTTTACTGCTTCTAAGAATAAGAGTAAGAGACTTCTGGTCTGCCGTGTGGAGCGGAAAAATCCGCTCATTGAGGAGGGGCTTTCACGTGAAGCGCTGGGGCAGCTCATGAAGGAGAGTGAGAATACGGTAGGAGCATTATATCAGAGCTTTTTACGGGATTTTGTACCCATAGAGCAGAAATATGATTCCCAGCAGCAGCGTATTGTAGGTCTGACCCAGCAGATGAACGATACGGAGATAAAGCTACAGCAGAAAAAAGCAGAGGTATTGAAGGTTAGTAAGCATATCACGGATAGGGAAAGAAAGTGTGAGGAAACCCGTGAAAAGCTTGCAAAAACCGGGCTTACCGATTCTGCCTATGAGGCACAGAGGCAGGCCTTTTTAAAGGCGCAGCGGGAGCTGACAAATTATAAAAGCGATATGCAGCGCGCAGAAAAGCAGCTTGCGGAGTTTACGGAGGAACACGATACCTTGGTAAGTCAAAGGGAGGTTCTTCAGAAAGAAAATGAGCTTTTAAAGCAGGAGATGCAAAACAGAAAAGAGAGCTTTTCAGAGAAGCTTAAGGCAGAAGTGAAGGAGAAAATCAAAAACGACTGTCGTGATGTGGACTATTTATTGGGAGAGATGTTAATCAAAAAGTTTAGTGTATAATGATTAGAGCAGACAGAAATAAACCAGTGATGATACAAAACAGATTTTATGCGGATGAGGAGCAGTGCCTGGAATATTTAACCTTTCCGGGGCTTTCACGTGTGGAAGGCATTCAGCATCTTTTTACCACTCGCACAGGTGGTGTCAGTAAGGGCATTTACAGCTCCATGAATCTTAGCTTTACCAGAGGGGATGAGGAGCAGGCGGTGCTGGAAAACTATCGCCGGGCAGGTAAGGTGCTTGGCACGGATATAGAGCATATGGTGTGCTCCGACCAGACGCATACGGTAAATATTCGTTATGTGACATATGAGGATGCGGGAAAGGGTGTGGTGCGTTCCAGGGATTATGAGGATATTGACGGACTTATTACAGACGTAGAGGGACTATGTCTTGTTACCTTTTATGCGGATTGTGTGCCCCTTTATTTTGTGGACCCGGTGAAGAGAGTCATCGGCCTTGCCCACTCGGGCTGGAGAGGTACTGCATGGCGTATGGGTGAGCATATGGTGAAGGCCATGGAGGGGAGGTTTGGCTGTAGTCCTAAGGATATCGTTGCAGCCATAGGACCATCCATCTGCCAGAATTGTTATGAAATCAGCCAGGAGGTGGCAGTCCGCTTTCAGGAAGGTTTTTTTGCAGATAAAAATGTGCTTTCTCCGGGAAAAGAGCCCGGGAAATATCAGCTGGATTTGTGGAAGGCCAATGAAGAAATACTGCTTAGCAGCGGGATTTTGCCTGAAAATCTGGATATAACAGATGTATGTACCTGCTGTAACAGCGATTATTTATTTTCCCACAGGGCAAGCCACGGACAGAGGGGGAATCTGGGAGCTTTCTTAATGTTAGGAAAATCTTAATAAAATTTATGGTTAATATTTAAGGATATTGTGGTTTAATTACGGAAAAAGGAAAAGGGGAGAGACACATGACCAATAATATTTTAGTATGTGATGATGACAGGGAGATTGTGGAGGCGATTGATATATATTTAAGTCAGGAGGGATTTCAGGTATTTAAGGCCTATGATGGGGAGCAGGCCTTAAGGGTGCTGGAAAAAGAGGATATTCATCTTCTGGTCATCGACGTAATGATGCCAAGGCTCGACGGAATCCGCGCCACACTGAAAATCAGGGAGACCAGCAGCATTCCCATCATTATTTTATCCGCAAAATCCGAGGATACGGATAAGATTTTGGGACTAAACATTGGCGCGGATGATTATGTGACCAAGCCTTTTAATCCTTTGGAGCTGGTGGCAAGAGTGAAGTCCAATCTGCGCAGATATACCTCATTGGGTAATCTAAGCAGCGAGGAGGCCGGTAACAGTTATACCGTGGGAGGCCTTGTGATGAATGATGACACGAAGGAAGTGTTTGTGGATGGGGAACAGGTAAAGCTGACGCCCATTGAGTATAATATATTGCTCCTTCTTGTGAAAAATCAAGGACGGGTGTTCAGCATCAATCAGATTTATGAGAACATTTGGAATGAGGATGCCATCGGTGCGGACAATACGGTGGCAGTGCACATCAGACATATTCGTGAGAAAATCGAGATTAATCCCAGGGAGCCCAAGTATTTAAAGGTAGTGTGGGGTGTGGGATATAAAGTGGAAAAGCAGTGATTAAAAGGATGAAAGAATGAAGGACAGACCAATAAAAAATATATTGCTGGAATGTAGCCAGATGGTGGTAGCTTTCTTTATCGCGCTCATCATTTCTGTGGTAATATTGAATTCATACATTCTGGTGGAAAATATGTACGGAGAGAAGGTGGGGTATTACATTTCTCCTCTTCGTTCCACCGACGGTTTTGTGGAAT
>CAZOSU010000185.1:0-5719 GCA_964582515.1 uncultured Acetatifactor sp.
CTCAAGCAGCGCCCTTCCAATTCCCTGACGTTGATACTCCGGCAGTACAAGGATATCCTGTATGTATATGATGGAGTATCCATCCCCCACCACTCGAACAATTCCTATCAGTTTCTCTTCTTCGTACGCTCCGTAGATTTTCAGAGAATTCTTATATGCATTCTTTAACATTTCTGGGTTAGTGGTGTAATTGGTCCACCCGACTTTCTCATATAGCTGAAAAATCTCCTCTTGATTATAATCTTCATACTCTTTTATTACGTAATTTTCCATACATTTCCTTCTTTCTGCCAATACAACCAAAACATAATAACCATTTTGGGTATATGTAATCTTATTGATTAATCATGCCCAAAAAGTCCCTGAAAAATATCTCTTTTTATATTTTATGTAAACCATTTGGGCATATATAGATTAATTTTCTTCCTCTACCCAAGATTCATACTGATTTATGGGTATTTCTACAACTATTTTTCGTATATACCCAATTAGTTTACATAACTATACATAAAAATTATTTTTCATTTACATTTTGGGCAGAAGCACATAAAAACTACCTATATATCCAATTTTACCCTACTTTTCAATTTTTACTAATCAAAAAACTCTCCAAATACTTCGCAATACCATCCTCATCATTGCTTCCAATCACCACATCTGCTGCCTGCTTTACCTCCTCCAGGGCATTTCCCATGGCTACGCCTTTGCCACAGAGCTTCAACATACCGATATCCACAAGGTCATCCCCAAAAGCAATGATACTATCCACAGAAATATCACTTTTTTCACACAAATTTGTGATAGCAGCTTCCTTTGTTGCAGTTTTCTTCGTAAACTTGTACCAATCTCCATCGGTAAATTTCACACAATCGCAATCCGGTAATCTTTCTGCAAGCAATGCCGCCCTTTCCTCATCAAAGATTTCCACACACATCTTTAATCCGCATTCCCGGAAATCCGCAAAATCTGTATAAATGCTCTCTCCCCAGCTGGCATCCAGTTTATTAGGATCTATTTTGTAATTCCAGTAGTGCTCCGTCAGCGTATCAATGGTGATTTCCACATCCACTCCGCAGATTTCTCTGGCAAGCTGAATCATCCACCCTGTTTCTTCTGCGGTAAACTCTGCCTTATGTATGTATTTTTCCTCATATTTCAGCAAGGCACCTCCACTGGAAATAATCACATCCGGATTAAGTTCTTTAAGGAATGTCAGACAGTTTTTCTCACTCCGGGATGTAGATATTCCTATCAAAAGTCCGTTTTCTCTACATTTTTCCAGTACCCTTAATGTAGTATCAGAGATAGTTTTATCACTACGAAGCAGTGTTCCATCCAAATCAAATAAAAGTAATTTGCAATCCATAATCTCCCCCTATCTTAACCCTATGCCTTTTAAAACTTCCGTAGTGGTAATACCAGTATCTTTGTACTCCAAATCCTCTATTTCAAATGGTAGTTGCGCTTTATTATCCAATTTGATGAGCTGATAATTGATTTGCAATATGTCTGCACATTTTATAACGGATTCTCTGACAGACGGTTTCTTTATCCGCTCCGTATTTATAAGGACATTTTCCAGTGTGCCAAATTCATTGATTAAAGATGCCGCGGTCTTGGGTCCCACCTTCTCTGCACCCTTTATATTGTCTGCGGTATCTCCGGTAAGAGACTTAAAGTCCGCATACTGTCCGGGCATAATTCCAAACTTATCCATCATGTACTGTGGAGTACATATAGTAGTCTTCTCTCCACGATAGCGAAGCACCGACACCTTGTCCGATATCAGCTGGAAAAAATCGCTGTCGAAGGAGGAAATTATAATCTCCATTTCCTTCCCATGAGTCAAAGTATAGGCCGCTATCACGTCATCCGTTTCACAATCCGTGGTTTCTGTATGCCTGATACCCAGATAATCAAGTGCTGCATATATATCTGCCAGTTGTGAAAAGGGATTCTCTTCTTCCGGAACCTCTGAGTAATCAGGTCTGTTTGCCTTATACTCTTCATCCAAAAAAACCCTGTCATTTTCGTGCTGCCCGTCAAAGATAACTGCCACATGAGTAGGCTTTACCATGCGCATAATTTTCAACAAAGCTCCCACAAAGCCCAGTGTTCCCTGAATTGCTTTGCCATTCTGATTTACGATTCTGGCAGGCATACCAAAGAACATCTGAAATAAGAGATTGCTGCCGTCGACGATTAGAAGTCTGTTCATATTTTTAATCCTCTTTTTTATATCTTAAAATCCGGAATCACTCCATTTTTACACACCAAACAATTTTCATAGTTCCTCCACACATCATAACTTTGTCAGCCCCTATTTTCTTTTGCACTGATTATATTTTACTCTATTAAAGTTTCTTTGAACATATATTTAAAAAATTCTTAAAATCAAAAGGAAAGAAGAGCATCTGCCACTAATCGTCTGGACTTCATTACAAAATACAAGGCGTTGGGGTATAGGCATAAAAATGCTCTTCCATACCCTGCCGAAAGCAGAAAATCATATTATTTATATTCAATTATCTAAGGAAAAGGGTATTGTTTATATGGGAAAAAGAAAAGAAAACCTTTATTTACATAAGGAAATATAGCAGAAATGAGAAAGCTTTAAAAAGCGATTCCCTTACAATAAGAAATCGCCCTTTTTTACATTAATCATTCGTCATATGTCAAAAACCGCCGTTGCCACAAGCAACGCAGATTAACATTCTCCTTTTTCAAGCCACCATTTGAATTATAACACAAAATATCTATTTCCTATTGACTATAAAGTACCTTTATACTTTAAATTATTTATAGAGGAGGAGCTATTATATGAATATCAAAGAAATGGAAGAGCGAAGCGGTCTTAACCGCGCCAATATACGATACTATGAAAAGGAAGGGCTGCTAATACCGGGGCGGAAAGAAAATGGGTACCGGGACTACAGCGAGGATAATCTGGAGGAGCTCAAAAGAATCCGTCTGTTTCGAGAGCTGGAGGTACCAATCGATAAAATCAAGGAGCTGCAAAATTCCCCGGAAGCTTTGGAACAGATTATGCGCCAGCATATCTTTCGTATGGAGCAGCAGATGAAGCATTTGCAGGATGCCATCACTGTATGTAAAGACATCCAACTTACCGGTGTATCCTACAATCATATCAATGTGGAGCAGTATCTGGAAAAGCTACGGCGGCTGGAAAGAAATCTGCAAAATACTACTCCTGAGACAAGCACCTCCTATCAGTATACCGACGTGGAGCAAACCATTCCCCACCCCTTTGTAAGATACGTAGCCCGCAGTATGGATTTTCTTATCTGTCAGTTTTTGATGATGCTTGTATGGAATGTGCTGCTTCATCAGGTGTCCGGGAACAGTGTCATTGAAGGTTTTATTCGCACTATATTCGCAACCGTACTCATGCTTTTTCTGGAGCCCTTATGTATATCCATTTTTCGTACCACCCCGGGTAAGCAGATTTTTGGTATTACTTTGAATAATTTAGGAGGCGAAAAGCTTACCTATAGAGAGGCTTTGCAGCGTACAGTAAAGGTAATATTCTGGGGTCTGGGCTGGAATCTGCCCATTTTTAGTCTATATCGCCTTTACAAAAGCTACGGTCAATGTGTGGAAAGGCAAAGCATGGAATGGGATATGCTCTACACGGTGGATTATCAGATACCGGAAAGAACCTACCTTCTTCCGGCTTTGTATGTAGTATTCTATCTGGTACTATCCTTCTTTCTCCTGTTCGAAATCAGTCTCTATGAGATGACGCCGCCAAATCAGGGAGATTTGACTTTAGAAGAGTATGTGGAAAATTATAATTATTATGTGAAATATTATGCTATCAAATCCGGCAATCGGGGGGATTTGTATGATGGAGTTTTTCTGGGTGAGGATGGGCAGATTATCCCGGAGGGGAGTAATGTTATCAAAATTAATGATAATCCTGACATCACTTATGAGTACTCCTATGAAAATGACTATGTCACTGGCGTATCCTTTTCTATAAATGCAGACTTATCCGATGTAGTATTTTTCGATGGATATATGAATGAGATGCTTTATCCCTTTATGGCATTTACTGCCGCCCAAGAAGACTATCATGCTTTTAATTTTAAAATTCAAGATTTATATAATTTTGCCAGACCGGAGAATATGAATTTCCAAGACTATCATATTACTTTTGGTGAGGTTACCGCTTCCTGTGAGGTAAGCTATGATACCTCTCTTTTCCATTTAGACACCGGCAATGTTTACGGATTCATGGAAAGCGGCGGGGGCTATAATTACGATATTTCCTTTTCTCTCTCAAAATAAATAGCTGGACATCCCATGTCCATATGCTAAAATAGTCTTATTCTCGCTCTATGTCGTGTTCTTTTTCACTTAAAAACGCTACGATGAGTTCGAAAGGAGACAAGTGGTATGAACCAACAGAAAATCGGCAGCTTTTTAAAGGAGCTACGAAAGGACAAAAATCTTACTCAGGAAAAATTTGCAGAAATCATGGGTGTATCTAATCGCACTGTGTCCCGCTGGGAAACGGGCTCTAACTTACCGGATTTGGATATTCTCATCCAGATTGCAGATTTTTATGAGGTGGAACTCAGAGAAATTTTGGATGGAGAAAGGAAGAGCGAGAAAATGAATAAAGAGTTGGAAGAAACTGTATTAAAGGTTGCGGAGTATAGTAACGAGGATAAGAAGAAATTAACAAAGAGAGTGCATATTCTTTTCATGATAGGAATTGTAACACAAATCATTTACCTTGTAAGTCTTTTTACAGATAAAGGTGATACTTTTTTCAATGATATGATAGATGGCGTGTGTTTAGGAATTCCCTTGGGACTGATGATATTCGGTACAATTATAACCAGCCGCTATGGTGCGAAAATCAGAGCATTTAAGATGAGACTTTTACATCGAAATATGTAATTCTACTTTAAGTCGGATGACATTTTCGCCTTTTTCCTATATTCTAATACAGGAAGGAGGCGATTTTTTGAATCAAACTTATACAGGAACAAAGATAGCATCTCTACGTAAAGAAAAAAATATGACACAGAAGGATTTGGCGGAGCAGCTTAACGTTACAGATAAAGCAGTGAGTAAGTGGGAAAGGGGCGGATTGAGATATAATAGTGACAAGCTTAAGAAAGCCTTATAAATAAGCAATGTCATTAACTTAGTAACAATGACAAGAAATATAGACTTTGGAAGTTCTTTGGATTTTTGTTTTCATAACTTCCAAAGTCTTATTTTTATTATTTGACATCATGATTATTACAGCAATTGGGGGCTTATGGGCATAGTTTGTCCACTACCATTTATATCTAAATCAGAAACTGCGTTTATGTGTATTTGAGAAATTGCTCGCAAGTTGTCCCTTGGTTCGATGATAATGCCTATCAGGTCTTATCGGAACAACATTTGTACTTATTTCTTCATATAGCAGCTGCATTAATTCTACTTTTTTTGTGGAATCCGATTCCAGCAGGATATATATCAAATCATTTTTTAACAGACCTATGCTGAGATTCCTGTTAATCTGCATTATGTGTTTATAATCCTTCTTTAGATGATTACTTTGTTGTTCTTCGATATCACAGATGATATCTTCTGCCAGGTTGCTTACATATATGGTGCTATTAATGTCCTGCTCCAGCAAAACCGGCTTTGTGCCGGTAAAGTTTTCTATTTTTAAACGATCTTTTAATATCTCATA
>CAZOSU010000186.1:0-5680 GCA_964582515.1 uncultured Acetatifactor sp.
GTCTTTGCCGTGATATTTTCGCTTATCAGCGGTTTGCGTACATTTTTTCGTAGTAATTCTGATATTCACCGGAGATGATCTCTTCCCACCAAGGCTTGTTGTCCAGGTACCACCGGATGGTCTTCTGGCTACCGTCTGCAAACATGGTCTCCGGCTTATCCAGCGCCTTACAGTGGTCCTCCACGTACAACTAGTCACGCACTCAAAAACCGTTTCTCCATTGTTCATCTGCATAGTCTTGTAAACTTCAAGTATACATGCTATAATACATCCTACTTGAAGATATTTTCCAAATTCTTACAAGATATCCGGGGACAAGGTGAGCCCCAAGACCGTAAGGTCATCTTATTTCTAATTTTCTCGGGCGTTTGCCCACAAATCCAATTCTAACTTGTTACCCGTAAACCAAGCACAAAAGAAAGGATTTTTATGCATTCTAACAATTTAATAGCTAATGATGCTCCCATCAACCTTCCTCCCTTCGAGGAAGTGAGCGGAAAACTGGTCTACAGCATGACCAATGACCTGCTCTGCAAGATGCTACTGGAGCGTAACGAACCGGTACTGAAAGCCCTGTTGGCCTCTCTGCTCCGCATTCCCCGGGAGTCTATCACGGATATCCAAATTTTGAACCCATATTTATATGGGCACACTCTGCTGGACAAGGATGTCATCCTGGACTTACAGGCCACCATCAACCACTCATTCCGAATCAATTTGGAGATTCAGGTAAACAAGGAAACCTTCTGGAGAGAGCGCTCCATACTCTACAGCGGCCGTCTCTTTGACTTCCTCTCCACCGGAGAACCCTACTCTAAGCTACAGCGCTCCATCCATATCGGAATACTGGATTTTGACCTCTTCCCGGAGGAACAGGCACAATTCTATTCCCGATTTATGTTCATGAATGAACAAAATCATGAAATTTATAGTGACAAGCTGCAGATAGTTGTGTTACAGTTAAATCAGCTTAACCATGCAACTGAGGAAGATAAAGTCCACAATATACATCTCTGGGCTCGCTTCTTCAAAGCCACTACCTGGGAGGAACTGAACATGTTATCTAAGGAAGAACCCATTTTTATGGATGCCGCCAGAACTATCCATGAAATCACTGCCGACGAGATCAATCGGGCAAATCTCCGCTACCGAGAGAAATATCTGGCTAGTATGCGCACCAGAGATGAGATAGACCAACAGAAGGATGCACTCATCTCTCAACAAGGCGAGCAGCTCTCTCAGCAGGCCGAACAGCTCTCTCAGCAGGCCGAACAGCTTTCTCAGCAGGCCAAACATATCTCTCAGCAAGACGAGCAACTCTCTCAGCAGGCCGAACAGCTCTCTCAGCAGGCCGAACAGCTCTCTCAGCAAGCTGAACAAATTTCAAAAATGGCAGAAATGATTGCTGAGCTCAAAGCAGAACTGGCAAAACACAACTAATTAGCACACTTCCCGGCAGATATCCTCTGCCGGGAATACTATTTATCAAGCTCTATCTATCCCCGTACATCTTCTCATAATAGTTCTGATATTCCCCGGAAATGATGGTCTCCCACCACTTGCGGTTGTCCAGATACCACTGAATCGTCTTCTGGATACCATCTGCAAACTTGGTCTGCGGTAACCAGCCCAGCTCACCATGAATCTTGGTGGGGTCGATGGCATAACGCATATCATGTCCCTTACGGTCCGTTACATAAGTAATCAGACTCTCCGGCTTATCCAGTGCCTTACAGATAATCTTCACGATATCAATATTCTTCATCTCATTATGACCGCCGATGTTGTAAACCTCACCCACACGGCCCTTATGTATAATCAAATCAATTGCCTTACAGTGATCCTCCACATAAAACCAGTCACGCACATTCAAACCCTCACCATATACCGGAAGGGGCTTGTCATTCAGTGCATTGGCAATCATCAGAGGACTCAGCTTCTCCGGAAAATGGTATGGTACATAATTATTGGAGCATCTGGAAATAGTCACCGGAAGTCCATTAATTCTATGATATGCCAGCACCAGTAAATCCGCAGCTGCCTTAGAACTGCTGTAAGGACTGCTAATATGAATGAGCGTTTCTTCCTATCCTTTCTGCTGGTCTGCCTCTATACGAATAAATATCTGCAAAAAAATAAACGTGATTAAAAAACCACGTTTATCTCTAACACATATATCAGTGTACCATATTAATATATTATCTTTCGCCTTCGGCTTTAGACTCTTTTTTCTTATCCGGTGTCAATGCAAACTCACCTGCAAGGTACATCGTCAGCAATCCAAATATAACCAAGCAATTTGTTGTATATATCATCACAGGTACAATCTGCTTATAAATAAACGTACAAATTGTCGCTGCAGTATCGCCACCAACAATTAAGGCAATAAGATAACCAAAAAAGGTTAATCCTCCTACGAAAAGAGTAATCATGACACCATAGCCAAATACCATTTTCAAAGGCTCGGATATTTTCTTTAACTTTTCCTTCATCACGATTCCCTCCTTATAGTCCAATAATCGGAAGCCAGCCCATTAATACAACAACTTCCATAATAAACTGTGCTGCAACCCACCATAAGTTATTCTTAAAGGTCTTACCAAACTCAGATTCTGCAAGCGACATTCCCGCATACATACCAAGTCCAAGCGGAGGTGTAATACCACACATAACACCACAAATACAAGGAAGCATTGCAGCGGCAAGCACAGGATTAACTCCTACGGAAGCAAAGGTTGTAATAAATACAGGTCCAAAAATAACAACCAAAGAAGAACCTGGAATAACCATTCCAAGGAAACACGTAACCAAACAGATAAATACTACTAAACCAAACTTTCCGAAGTTGATTCCTAAAATGAATGCTTCCATCTCTTCTGCAACATTTAAATCACTGAACAGAGAACCAATCATGTATCCAATCACACATACACCCACTGCCGGTGCGATTGTCTTTACACCCTTAGCAAACATTTCTGCAATTTTATGTGGCGTAACCATCTTCTTATCCTTGGTAATCAAACAACTATAGATTGCCGCAATACCGGGAATGAATAATAATAAACTACTTGAAAAATACTTTGCACCATCCGCCCCAAGTCTTGCAGTAAAGAAGGTACTCTTGAATAAATAATCAAGCACGAACGGGAAAAGAATAATAAACGGAAGCAATAATCCCTGCCATCCTTCTTTTAATACCGTTTTAAAATCGGGTAAATCTTCTTTTGCCATTGGCTTTACTTTGTAATACTTACAGAATCCAAATACCATTAAAATTCGCTGTAAAATGAACCAAATGGAAATTCCCCAAAGAACTACCCAAAACTGACCTGTGGTCATATTGGATTCCGGATAAAGTGCAGTGAACGCTCCAAGTGCTGCCACAATATTGGATGAAGGTGGAATCATATTACCCATGTAGCTGGCATTACTTTCAATATTTGCAGCTAACTCAGCCGGGAAGCCTGACTTCTTCATCGCAGGAATAGTAATCGTTCCTGTGGCCATAACATTACCCGGGCCACTTCCGGAAAGCGCTCCCATGAATGCGCTGGCCACTACCGAAACATAACCTGCACCTCCGGTAACTCGTCCCAGTACTGAAAGGACGATTGCAATACAGCTGTCAATTATCTTCGTTTTTGTAAGAATAATGGACATAGCCACAAAAGCTGTCATGGAATAAAGTAATGATGTTTTTAAGCCACTATTGATATATGTACCAACGTTTGCCCAAGTACCGGTAACCGTTAATAAAACAATGAAACTGATTAATACCGCTTCATAAACGGGACGCTTCAGCCACATAAACCAGATAACGATTACCAAAAGCATAATACCAAGATAGGTTAATGCTGATGTCATAATTAGATATCCTCCCTTTTCTTAATGTATATACCGCAAATGTTTACAGCACATACCTTATTATTCTTTGCTTATTATACATATAACCTTTTGATTATGCAACATTTTTTTACATTTTTTTCACATTTTTTTTACAAACAAAAAGAAAAGTGACTCACCACTCAATCTGGTGAATCACTTCCTTAAGTTCTTTTGTTATATCTGATAACTCTCTATCTTTATGCCATATTACAACAATCTGGCGCTTAGGCAGTTCCTGCTTAAAGGAATAAAATGTGACTTCCTCTTTTGCAACAAATCTCTCAATTCCGGATGGTACAAAGGCCATTCCCACACCGGCTCTCACCATTGCAATCTGAGCTTCAAGACTCTTAACCACTGCTGCTTTTTGAAGCCTTAAATCATAATCAACGCAAAGATTATCCAACTCCTTCTGCATAACCTGCGTTTCGGTAATCATCACCAGGCTCTGACCATCGATTTGTTTTACATCAATGGCATGATATTTTCTACCCTCTATGATTTCTGACTTAAGCATTGGAAACGAAGCCGGAACAGCCAACACTAATTCCTCCTGTGTTACATTTTCGTACCGAAATATTCTCTCGTCTATAGGTAACATGGTAAGACAGAAATCATATGCTCCGTGTTCCATTCCTTCAATCAACTCGCTGGTGGTTCCTTCTTTTACTACAATATGTATGCCCGGATACCTTTCCTGAAAACGTTTTGCAATTAGTGGCATCATTCCTGCACTTCTATATGGCGATGCCCCTACAATCAGTGAGCCGGTCTTACGTGAAGAAATGTCAGAAAAGCTTACTTCCATTTGATGTTCCAGGTCTAGAATCTTTCTTCCAATCTCTATGTACACTCGCCCCGCATCCGTTACCCGTACATCACTTCCCGTTCTATCAAAAAGTCGCATTCCTACCTGTGCTTCAATCTTTTTAATGTATTGTGATAAAGATGGCTGCGAAATATTTAAAACCTCTGCTGCCTTAGAAAAGGTTCCTTCATGTGCAAGTACCTGCACATACTTTAACTGCTTCATATTCATAACCAATAACCTATATGGAATTATCTCTTATCCAATTCCGTATCCTTTTCTCTAAACTGCTTTTCAACAATTTTGATATTTCCCTTATATTGCTGACGTATCATCCTCTCCAGATTAACATAGGCGGCACTTGCTTTTAAATTGGGGGTTGAAGAAGTAACTATTACTCTAGCAAATACTTGTTCAAAATCTTCTCCATGTCAAGTAAATCATCTAATTCCCTATTGGTAATTGACGATACCAAGTCGATATACGCCGTATCAATCATGTGACTTTCCTCATCAAGTACTGATTCAATCACATTTTCCCCATCTCCTACCTTGTACGCAGCAAAGGAACCATATGATACTCGCAAACTCTTAGGAATTACCACCTGACGGTTTACTCCCTTACTATTCTCAACCTTATCTGAATAAAGTAAAATATTAGCTGATGTAAGAATATAGGGACTATGCGTGGTCATTATAACATCACTGCACGTAGCATTAACCATCAACGAAATCAGACTGACAATATCCTTCTGCGCAACCGGAAATAGATGAGCCTCTGGCTCTTCGATTACCACCAAGCACTTTCTCTGCTCTAAAACAAAGACAAATGCCAACATTAATATCCATAAAGCTTCCTGTTGTCCGGAAGAACCATACATTAATTTCACCCAATGATACTCGTCAAAATAAATCTTTTCCCCATCACTTTCGCTGGTATAATCTGCCTTCAAAATCTTCTTTATAAGCTCATATGCCTGTTCCAGCG
>CAZOSU010000187.1:0-5643 GCA_964582515.1 uncultured Acetatifactor sp.
CAAAGTGTAACGGAAATTATGAATATTGTCAGAATCATTTGTTCACCCATGAACATGTGAAATAATACAGTTTCTGCGCCGCCTCTGCCAATGGCGCGGACGTGAACTGTGACTAGATATAAGGAGAATCAGAATTATGAATAGAGAGCTTTTATTTGCCCAGACGCTGGAGCAGGTACGCACCTTAGCCAAAGAGCAGGGAAACTGCATTTTGGAAAGCCAGGTACAGGGGGCGTTTGCGGAGCTGGATTTAAGCGGTGAGCAGCTGCAGCTGGTATATGATTATCTGCTAAAGCATAAGGTAGGTATCAATCAGCCGGTGAATATAGATGATTATTTGTCCGATGAGGAGCAGAATTATCTACAGGATTATCTGGACGAGCTGGCACTTCTTACGCCCCTTTCAGAGGGGGAGAAGGAAGCTGTGACCATTTCTGCCATGGCAGGTGATATGGATGCACAGGCCAGGCTGATTGAAGTGTTTCTGCCACAGGTTGTGGAGATTGCCAAGCTTTATACCGGAATGGGAGTATTTTTGGAGGACCTTATCGGTGAGGGCAATGTGGCGTTGACCATGGGTGTGTCCATGCTGGGATGTGTGGAAAGGCCTTCCGAGGCCCAGGGCATGCTGGCTAAGATGATTATGGATGCCATGGAGGAGTACATAGCAGAAAATGCAGACGCCCAAAAAGCGGATCAGAGGGTGGCGGATAAGGTGAACAAGGTTAGGGATAAGGCAAAGACGTTATCCGAGGATTTGCACCGGAAGGTGACGGTGGAGGAGCTGGCAGCGGAGACCCGTATGAGTGAAAAATATATCAGGGAGGCCATCCGCTTTTCCGGCAATCAGATTGAATATTTGGAAGAGGAAAACGAGTGAGTATGAAGATACAGAGCTATGAAGATTTTAAATACGTGATGGCGGATACCTCCTACATTTATCTGGGAGCAAAATATACCTACGGAGAGCTTTTGGAAAATGAGGATGTGGCTTTTAAGCTGCGTACCATCTTTGAGCGTTACATAATGCCGGAGTTATCCGGCGATACTACCTTGGAAGAGCATTTTCTGCATATGGAGAAGGAGTTAGCATATAAGACCTATATGCAGCTGAAAATTAAGCTGAAGGTTTCAAGGCAGGTGGAAAAGAAGGGGATTTTCGGAAAAACCTCGAAAAAGTATATTAGCGAAAATGTGCCGCTGGATAAATTTATGGATATGCGGCAGGAGGGTGAGCTTTTTGTGCAGGAGGTTGTTTTTGGCAAGCTGGCACTGATGTCGTTTGCAGTATAGACAGGGGGGATATATATGAGTTTTGAAAAGTGTGAAGCATATGAGTTACTGGAAAAAAGAGAGATGGCGGATATCAATTCTACCGGGTATCTGCTAAAACATAAAAGGACAGGAGCCAAGGTGGCACTGGTGGAGAATGAGGACGATAATAAGGTGTTTTATGTGGGCTTTCGGACTCCGCCGAAGAATTCTACCGGTGTGGCGCATATTCTGGAGCATTCTGTTTTATGCGGTTCTAAGGAGTTTCCTATCAAGGACCCCTTTATTGAGCTGGCCAAGGGTTCTTTAAATACCTTTTTAAATGCCATGACCTTCCCGGATAAAACCGTGTATCCGGTAGCAAGCTGCAATGATAAGGATTTTCAGAATTTGATGCATGTGTATCTGGATGCGGTATTTTATCCCAATATTTATCTGACGGATAAGATTTTTAAGCAGGAGGGCTGGCACTACTCCATGGAGGCTATGGAGGAGGAGCTGACCATCAATGGTGTAGTTTATAACGAGATGAAGGGAGCCTTTTCTTCGCCCGATGATGTACTGGTAAGGGAGATAATGAACTCTCTCTATCCGGATACCCCTTACGGAACAGAGTCCGGCGGTGACCCGCAGGTGATTCCCCGGCTTTCCTATGAGGAGTTTTTGGATTTTCACAGAACCTACTATCATCCCTCCAATTCCTACATTTATCTCTACGGCAATATGGATATGGAAGAGAAGCTGGAATTTATTGATAAGGAGTATTTATCTGCCTTTGATGCCATTACGGTGGACAGTGAAATCGTGAGCCAGAAGGCATTTGAAGAGACAAGGCGCATTGTAAAGCAGTTCCCCATCAGTGAAGAAGAGGACGAGGAAAATACCTGTTATTTGTCTTTAAACATGTCCGTGGGAGACAATCTGGACAAGGAGCTGTATGTGGCTTTCCAGGTACTGGATTATGCTCTCTGCTCCGCACCGGGGGCACCCTTAAAGGAGGCACTGGTGAAGAAGGGCATCGGTGCGGATGTGTACAGTATGTATGATAATGGCTTAAAGCAGCCGGTATTTAGTATCATCGCCAAGGATACTGCGCTTTCTAAGGAGCAGGAATTTCTGGACACCATTTGTGAGGTGTTAAACGAGCTGGTGGAAACGGGGATGGATAAGAAGGCGCTTCTTGCAGGTATTAACTATTTTGAATTTAAGTACCGCGAGGCGGATTTTGGCTCTTATCCCAAGGGACTGATTTATGGTCTGACTGCACTGGACAGCTGGCTTTATGACGATAACGAGCCCTTTATGCATCTGGAGGAAAATGAGACCTATGCCCGTCTGCGTCAGGCAGTGGACAGGGGGTACTTTGAGAAGCTTACGCAGAAATATCTGCTGGACAATCCTCATAAGTCCATCGTGATTTTAGAGCCGAAAAAGGGGCTTACCGCAGAAAATGACAGGAAACTCAAGGAAAAGCTGGCACAATATAAGGAGAGCCTCTCAGAGGAAGAAAAGCAGCACATTGTAGAAGAAACGGCAGCACTGGAGGAGTATCAGGACAGTGAGGACACCCCTGAGAATCTGGCAAAGATACCCATGCTTTCCAGGGAGGATATCGGCAGAGAGGCCAGAAGGCTTTTAAATGAAGAGCGCAGCATCGGGGATATTCCGGTACTCTACCACAATATGTTTACTGCCGGCATCGGCTACCTTCGGATGATGTTTAAAGTGGAGAATATTTCCGAAGAGCTGGCAGGCTATGTCAGCCTTTTAAAGGGCGTGTTGGGCGAGCTGAATACAGAAAATTATAAATATGGCGATTTATTCAATGAGGTGAACATCAAGACCGGTGGAATCGTGCCGATAAGTAATATTTACATCAATGCGGATGACTTAAATAAGTATACCCTGACCTTTGAAATGAAGGGAAAGGCGCTGTACGAAAATATTCCCGTGATGGTTGAGCTGATGCGGGAAATGATTATGACCTCGGATATGACGGACCACGTTCGGCTGAAGGAAATTCTTGCAGAGGGTAAATCCCGGATGCAGGCGCAGATGATGAGCAGCGGTCACAGCGTGGCTATGGGAAGAGCTCTTTCCTACGGAAGTGCTTCGGCCCAGCTTAGCGAAATTATGAATGGTATACCCTTTTACCGTTTGATTTGTACTTTAAATGATAACTTCCATGAGGAGAAGGATAATATTACCCAAAAGCTGCAAAGGCTGGCACGGCTTATCTTCCGTAAGGAAAATCTGATGATTGACTTTATAGGTACCGAGGAAGGGTATAAGCAGGTAGAAAGCACGGCAGAGGGCTTTGCCGAAAGACTTTATGCAGAGCCGGTGGAGAAGTTGAGCTTTGTGCCCACTTATGAGAAGAAGAATGAAGGCTTTATGACCTCGGGCCAGGTACAGTATGTGGCAAGGGGCGGTAACTTTAGAAAGAAGGGGCTGCCTTACACCGGAGCGCTGCGAATCCTAAAGGTGCTGATGGGCTATGATTATCTCTGGAATAACGTCCGTGTAAAGGGTGGTGCCTATGGCTGTATGTGTTCCTTTGGTAAGGGCGGTGATGGTGGCTTTGTCTCCTACCGTGATCCAAATCTGAAAAGAACAGTGGAGGTGTTTGAAGGAGCTGCAGAAGCCATCGCACAGGTTAAGCTGGATGAGAGAACCATGACCCAGTATTTAATCGGTGCTGTCAGTGATCTGGATGTGCCCATGAATCCACAGGCCTATGGTCTGTTCTCCTTAAGTGCCTATATGACCGGCATTACCCAGGAGATGCTGCAGAAGGAGCGTAACGAAATGCTTTCTGCTACGCAGGAGGATATCAGAGGGCTTTCTAAGTATATCGAAGCTATGATGAGCGATGAGTATTTCTGTACTGTTGGAAATGCAGAGAAGATTAAGGAAGCAGCAGATTTGTTTTTGAATGTGGAGAATCTGTTATAAATATCCACAGCTATGGAGATTGGGAAATGGTTGTTAAGGGGAGTCTGGCAGAGGGAATTTACCCATAAGTGCCTTAAGCTTCTCCAAAAGTCATAATTTACAAGGGAGGGTTCATTATGAAAAAGAAAATCAAATTATTAGTGTTAACAGCAGTAATGGCAATTGGCCTGACAGCCTGTGGCGGTTCTGCATCGGATACGGCCAACTTTGCGGTGTCTGAGTCAACCTCAGCCTCTAAGGAAATGGAATACGAGTACGTGGAGATGGGCTTTAGTAATGGCTCTGCTGTGGAGGTGACTGAGGAGGCCAGCAGCAGTCAGACCACAGTGCAGACTCAGCGGAAGCTGATTAAGACAGTGGATATGTCCGTGGAAACCAAGGAGTATGATAGTCTGCTTGCAGCAGTGGAAAATAAGGTAAAATCACTGGGCGGTTATATTGAGAATATGGAAACCTACAATGGCAGTGCCTACAGCAGCTATAGAAATAACCGCAATGCCAATATGACCCTTAGAATTCCCCAGGAAAGTCTGGATGCTTTCCTGGAGGAAATCTCCGCTATCAGTAATGTGGTCAGACATTCGGAGAATGTGGAGGATGTGACGCTGCAGTATGTGGATTTATCCAGTCATAAGGAGGTGCTCCTTGCAGAGCAGGACAGATTACTTGCGCTGATTGACAAAGCGGAGACCATCGAGGATATTATCACCTTAGAGAACAGACTTTCTGATATCCGCTATCAGATTGAAAGCATGGAATCCCAGCTGCGCACCTATGATAATAAGGTGACCTATAGTACCGTATATCTGTACATAGACGAGGTGAAAGAGTTGACACCGGTGAAGGAGGAGACGGTTTGGGAACGTATTACCGGTGGCTTTGGAGAAACCATCGATGATATTGTATACGATGTAACGGAAGCCTTTATCTGGTTTGTGGTAAATATTCCATACTTGCTTATCTGGGCAGCCGTGATTATAGTAGTGGTATTGGTTTTAAAGAAAATAAAGAAAAGAACCATTCGCATTAAAAAGAAGGAAGCGGAGGCTTTCGAAGCAAAAGAAAATGAGGGACAGGGAAAGAATGAGTAACGACAAAAGCTATAAATCAGGTTTTGTAACATTGATTGGACGCCCAAATGTGGGAAAGTCCACACTGATGAACAAGTTAATCGGGCAGAAGATTGCCATCACCAGCAAAAAGCCCCAGACTACCAGAAATCGTATCCAGACCGTTTATACCTCTGAGGAGGGGCAAATTGTATTTGTGGATACTCCGGGTATTCACAAGGCAAAGAATAAGCTGGGCAGCTACATGGTAGGTGTGGCGGAAAGAACTCTTTCCGAGGTGGATGTGATTCTGTGGCTGGTAGAGCCTACCACCTATATTGGTGCAGGGGAGCAGCACATTATTGAA
>CAZOSU010000188.1:0-5635 GCA_964582515.1 uncultured Acetatifactor sp.
TTATTTATCTAGGAGACTAGCTCATGAAAGACAGAAAAAATAAACCACATATTGTAGATGTGTTGTTTGTACTGGTATTGTTTGGTGTATTCACACTGTCCGCTCTCGTACTTGTCATTCTGGGTGCTGATATCTATAAGCAGACGGTCTCGCACATGACAGAGAATTATGACTCCCGCATGGCCTGCTCCTACTTCACGGAAAAAATACATCAGCACGACCTGGCCTCCTCCGTAGAGCTGGGAGAGCTGTATGGTACTGAAGCACTGATATTTTCCCAAGATATAAATGATGAGACCTACGCTACCTACCTCTACTATCACGACGGCTACTTAAAAGAGCTATTCATGAAAAAGGACAGTAATATCGGCGATGACCCATTGGATGCCGGACACTCCATCATGAAGCTGGAGCATCTGGATATGGAGTTTATCTCCAACAATCTTTTGAAAATATATTTTACCCTGGCTCCGGGACAGGAGCAGCATGTGTATATTTCTACACATTGCAATTAATGTAGCTATTCAGGTACAGAATAATTACCCAATCCATCAGAAAAGGAGGTGCCCCTTTGAAGCACTCCAAATCAGGGCTCTTTTTAATGGAGCTGATTATTGTACTTTTATTTTTTTCTCTGGCAAGCACCATCTGTATCCAGCTGTTTGTCAAATCCTCCACCCTCAGCAGGGATACGGTGGATTTAACCTATGCTGTTACGCAGGCTCAAAATCTTGCAGAGGCCTTTATTGCCAGCAATGGCGACCAGACAGTTATGCAGGAAAATTTCCCCCGGCTTGTAGCTGCCGGAGATGATTGTTTACTTCTGGCGGAGGATGAATATATTTCCATGATTCGTTTTTCCATAGGTGAGATGGGGCTTATGCTTGGCGATATCACCATATACCCGAAGGAATCCTCCCAATGCATCTATTCCTTGCAGGTACAGCGCTATGTACCGGAAAGGAGGACTGTAAATGAATAAAAAGAGAGAATTCCGCGTAAATGTCGGTACCTCCTCCATTTTGCTGATTTTCGTTGTACTTTGCCTGGTGGCATTTGCTACCCTGTCCATTGTCAGCGCCAATGCGGACTATAAGCTCAGCCGTAAGGTTGCCGACCGTACCACAGCATACTATACAGCTGCCAATCAGGCCGAGGAGTATATTGCCAGCATCGACCACACGCTGCAGGATGTTTATTTAGATGCAGAAAATGAAGAAGCATATTTCTCCACCGTTGGTCATTCCAAGTCCTATTTGGTGCCAATTTCGGACTTACAGAGCCTTTCCATTAAGCTGGACATTCTTTATCCCCCTTCCAAAGATGGTCCCTTCTACAGTATCACCTCTTGGCAGGTAATTACCACCGGAGAACTGGAATATGAATCCTCCTATCAACTAATCGATATCGCGGATTAGTCAGACTACAAAAGGGGATGGACATGGACAACGGTGGGGTGCACAGCAGCCTATATGGAAGACGTATGAAGAGGTTTTAGTACTTCTAAGCTTTTTGCATAAAGGTTTTGAATAAGCCACGCGTCAGAGTCAATGCACATCCATGTGCAGTGACTCTTAATCCGGGCGTCCGTGCCCGGATTCCGCTTTTATTGGAGCAAAAATCTAAGAAGTACTAAAACCTCTTCATACGTCTTCCATATAGGCTGCTGTGCGCCCCACCGTTGTCCATGTCCATCCCCTTTTATCTGTCTTTTCAATATAATTACAAAATTGTTAATTTTTGTAATTTTTATTTACTTCCCCTGCCTGTTGAATTATAATTTACTGGTTGAAGAATTATAAGAGGGAGAGAATAAACAAATGAGAACGAGGGGAAAAGTACTGTTAGCACTGGCACTATGCCTTACGCTGCTGACAACACAATTACAAATCACACAGGCAAATACGCTGACTTCGGACACCTTGGTGCAGTATACACAAGCGGATATCCAGGTAATTCCGGACACCTACAACACCGGTTGCTCGGGGATTTTGACACCAATTACGATGGACGGGGAAAAGACCATTCAGTTGTATGACCTAACCATCTCTTCTGGCAACAACGACACCACTTTTGTTCTGGATTTTGCCTATCGGAACAAAGATATCTCCGGTGTCGTTTATATAGAAAACTATGATTTTTCTGCCCGGCCCCTGGCTGTTTTTAATGAGGACAAGGTAGACAGAGAAATCAAGCTGATTTTTAATAATTGCAAATTTTCCACGATTGGAGTAGGAAAAGACGAGTCCAATATGTCCTATGAATTTAATAATTGCTCCATGAATTATTTTGCCGGAAGTAATGCAACCTTTAATCATTGCTTCTTTGGTGATAGTAATTCTGACGGTCTTGTACCGTTTCGAAATATTCAGGTAAATGATTGCTTCTTTGCCAGAATGGGAACCACCGCTTCCACCAACGGACGTCATATTGACGGAACACAAATCTATGGACATGAAGGAATTGATGTGCAAAATATCCATTTTAATAACTGCCGCTTTGAAATACCGGCACTTTCCCCCACAGGAACTACAAATGGTATCAACGCTTGCATTATGCTTTCTCTGGAGTACAGTAACGGTAACAACCTTTCCTTTACGGATATACTGGTGAATGGTGGCGGCTATACAATCTATGCCGGTGTAAAATATGACACATTAACCCTACAGGATGTGGTTTTTCGTAATATTTATTTCGGATGTGCAAATAGATTTGGCGTATTCTATCCGGGAAGTCCGGAATCCGTTCAAAAAAACAATATCCTATCCACAGATTCCTTATACGTAGCTTCCGTCTGGAAAGAAAACGGGCAGACACATTTTAGTGTGACCAATGATACAAACCAAGAACGTACTTTGCTGATTTATACAGATGTTGGCATTTATACATATACAATACCTGCATGTCTCACCGTCGATGAAATCACCGGTACTACTACCTACGATGACTTTCCATTTGATATGGATATTGTAGTACCTGCAGATTGTCAGTACGCTGTATGCTTCGACAATACAGTACCGGGCTGTGCCATGCAGCTTCGTTTCACCAATTGGAGTAACAATGACGTACGTTTAAGCAGTGACGTCATGAACCTGCTTTATGGCGGCAATGATGATTCCTTGATAGAAGGACAATGTGGAGACAATATTTCTTTTACTTTGAAAAAGAGCGGTGTCCTTGTTCTGACAGGAAGCGGAAGCACGGATAATTATCACTCCGGAAAATCACCGGAATGGGAAGCCTATAAAGATTATATCAAGGAGGTACGGGTCGAGTCCGGGATAACAGGGCTGGGAAATATGCTGTTTAGAGACTGCACTTCCCTTCGAAGTATTCAATTACCTGCTACTCTGGACACTATTAGTAACAGGGCATTTCAGGGCTGTTCCAGCATCCAAACGGTTTATTATGATGGTACTGCCACAGACTGGGCTCTTGTAAGTGTAGGTACCTACAATGATGACCTTTTGAATGCACTTAGCTTTCAAGTAGAGGAGACCCCAACATCTGCTCCTACCTTACCACCCTTGGTGTCCCCTCCGGATGCCTCTGTAGTAGTACCTACAGAAGCTCCTACCTTGGCTCCCACGGCTGAGCCTACAGCGGTTCCTACCTTGGCTCCTACGGCTGAGCCTACAGCGGTTCCTACCTTGCCACCTTTGGTATCACCTCCGGATGCTTCTGCAGTGGTTCCTACCGCGGCTCCCACAGCTGAGCCTACGGCGGTTCCTACCACGGCTCCCACAGCTGAGCCTACAGCGGTTCCTACCACGGCTCCCACAGCTGAGCCTACAGCGGTTCCTACCACGGCTCCTACAGCTGAGCCTACAGCGGTTCCTACCACGGCTCCTGCTAGTGTGCATAATTCAAACAGTGATACCAGCAGTTTATTAATATCCGAAACTCAAAAAGCTAACAATAGCATACAAAATGCAAATTCCATTGATGATGCCCTCAGCATCGTAAATACATACACGACTTCTCTTTCCGGCTTATGGAAGGATACCTGTAAAATAGATACCGAAACCTTAGCTTCTTTATCTCAGGTAGAAGCAGGCATCATAGCCAAATTCGGAACAGCCGTAAGCATTGTTTCCGGGAAGAATAGTACAATAAATGTTACAGGCATCGATAATGCATTATTAACTATACCACAGGGCGGACAGCTGAATGTAAGTGCCACGAAACTGTCAGATGAAGAATATACTGCCGCAAAAGCAAATGGACTTACGGATACCCAAATTAAAAATGCTGTAGCCTTTCGTATGGACATTACAGATATAAACGGTCAACAGGTACAATTAAAGGCACCTGTACGCATCCGCTTTACCATTCCTGATGAACTGCTTGGTAAAGATATCTGCCTTCTTCATTATGCCTCCTCCGGATTAGAGATTCTGGAGGTTACCGTAAACGGCAATATGGGGGAAGCAATTATAGGAAGCTTTAGTGATTTTGCTCTTTTCCCAATGTTAACCCATACAGACGTCGCTCCTAAAATGGGAGAGGACACTACAGTTTTTTCCTTACTCTATGCCAGCATTCTATGTCTCATACTTTTGGCAGCTGCGGATACCATTGTTTATCAATACAAGAAGCGTTGTAAATAAAAAATCGGGCTACTTAACATAACAGTTAAGTAGCCCTTTTATAATATTTAATCCCTTTCGTTAAAAAAGAGGTGCTGCATCTGCAACACCTCTTTCTAATTATTCTTCTACAGTTTTTTCTGCATCAGCTTCCACTTCAGCATCCTCTACCACATCTTCTGCGATATCCTCTGCCAGTTCCTCATCAGCAGTAAAATCTAATTCCATATCATCAGCAAAATCCATTGCCAGAACCTCGTCGGTGCTCAGCTTGGTATCACGGTATCTCTTCATACCGGTACCTGCAGGGATTAACTTACCGATGATTACGTTCTCCTTCAGACCTACAAGAGGATCAATCTTACCCTTGATTGCAGCCTCTGTAAGAACCTTGGTGGTCTCCTGGAAGGATGCTGCGGATAAGAAGGAATCGGTTGCAAGAGCTGCCTTGGTAATACCAAGAAGTACCTGCTTACCATCTGCCGGTTCCTTACCTTCAGCGATTAATGCCTCGTTACCGTCCTCGTAATCCAGAGTATCTACTAAAGTCCCCGGTAAGAATTCACTGTCACCATTGGTTTCAATACGAACCTTCTTCAGCATCTGACGAACAATCACCTCAATGTGCTTATCGGCAATATCTACACCCTGGAGACGATATACTCTCTGAACCTCGCGGAGCATGTAATCCTGTACTGCACGAATACCCTTAATCTTTAAAAGATCGTGAGGATTTACACTACCTTCGGTAAGCTCATCACCAGCCTCTAATACCTGTCCGTCAATAACCTTGATACGGGAACCGTAAGGAATTAAATATGCCTTGGATTCACCGGTCTCAGCGTTGGTAATTACAACCTCGCGCTTCTTCTTGGTGTCACGGATTTCTACCTTGCCGCCGAACTCAGCGATAATTGCAAGTCCCTTAGGCTTTCTAGCCTCGAAAAGCTCCTCTACACGGGGAAGACCCTGTGTAATATCGTCACCCGCTACACCACCGGTATGGAAGGTTCTCATGGTAAGCTGTGTACCGGGCTCACCGATGG
>CAZOSU010000189.1:0-5612 GCA_964582515.1 uncultured Acetatifactor sp.
GTTTACACGATTGTATACATAGTACACCTGTCCGTTTCGGGTAAGCTCCCGGACAATGGCCTCCCGCACCATTTCTTCGTTATATTCACATACAAAGGTCTGAATGGGCTGACGATCCCCCGGTGCCTCCTCCAGCACGCTCATATCACGAATACCGATAAGGCTCATGTGAAGAGTACGGGGAATGGGGGTAGCCGTCAGCGTCAGTACATCCACATTCTCTTTCAGCTTCTTGATTTTCTCTTTATGAGACACTCCAAAACGCTGCTCCTCATCGATAATCAAAAGCCCCAAATCCTTAAATTTCACATCCTTTGACAATACTCTGTGGGTTCCGATAACAATGTCCACAAAGCCCTTTTGCAAATCTGTCACCGTCTTCTTTATCTCTCCCGCGGTGCGGAATCTGGACATCAAATCCACCCGGATGGGAAAGTCCTTCATACGCTGGGAAAAGGTATTATAATGCTGCTGGGCCAAAATGGTAGTAGGAACCAGATACACCACCTGCTTGCCCTCCTGCACCGCCTTAAAGGCCGCACGGATGGCAATTTCCGTCTTACCATAGCCCACGTCGCCACACACCAGTCTATCCATGATTTTGGTGCTTTCCATATCCGCCTTGGTGTCCGCAATTGCCAGAAGCTGGTCTTCCGTCTCATCAAAGGGAAACATTTCCTCAAACTCCCTCTGCCATACCGTATCCCTGCCGTAAGCATGTCCCTGACTGTTCTGACGCAGGGCATACAGCTCCACCAAATCCTTGGCCACCTCGTCCACGGCACTGCGCACTTTTGTCTTGGTTTTCTCCCATTCCTTGCTGCCCAGCTTATTTAGCTTAGGCGTCTTGGCCGCATCGGCGGAGGCATACTTGCCGATGACATCCAGCCCGGTGGCAAGAATATACAAATTGCCCCCATCCCGGTACTCAATCTTTACATAATCCTTTACCACATGCTCCATTTCCACCTTCTCGATACCCTTATAAATACCCAGACCATGGCTTTCGTGGATGACATAGTCCCCCACCTTCAAATCGCTTAAATCGGTGATTTTCTGTCCCTGGTAAAGCTTCTTTTTCTTCTTCTTTTTCTCTGCGCCGAAAATATCGGTCTCCGAGATTACTACAAATTTCAGCAGCGGATACTCAAAGCCCTTTTTCACATAGCCGTAATAGGTCAAAACCTCACCGGCCTGCACCTCACGATAAGGGTCCTCGGAATATACCGCCGCAATCTCATTATCTCTAAGGTCCTGGGCCAGGCGCTTTGCTCTGGTCCGGGAGCCGGACAAAAGCAGTACGCGATACCCATTTTTCCGGTATCCCTTCAAATCCTTTAACAGTGCTTCAAAACTATTGTTATAGGACGAAATGCTTCGGGCGGATACATTCACATGTACCTTGGGATGAACCAGATTGTTCCTGCTCTCCATGGCACTCAAAGCCACTACCGGACTTTTGCTTACGCGTGCCATAATCTGTTCTCCGCTGTAAAGCAGATTCATCTGTCCGGGCAATATGTAGCCCTTGGCAGCACGCTGCTCCATACTGTCGCGGAATTCCATTTCAATTGCCGAAACATGCTCCCTCACATGGGAAGGCTCGTCAATAAAGAAAAGAAGCTTCCTGTTTCCGGCCGCCTTCTCCATCTGCTGCAGCACCTCTGCCAGAGATACTGTATCCTCATAAAAATAGCGGATATATCCATCCACATTCACCATATTCTGAAACTCCAAAAGCTCCTCCCGCAGGGCTCTTACCTGGGTATGAATACGATTTGCCTCCTCCGTCTTAAAGCTGTCCCTGAATATTTTTTCCTGCTTTGCAGCCTCTGCCTCAATCTTCTTTAGCCCCGCCTCCATGCGCTCCTTAGAAAGTACCAGCTCTGCTGCCGGATAAACAGTCACCCCATGGAGCTGTTCAATGGAACGCTGGCTAAGCGCATCAAAGCTTCGGATGGAATCCACCTCGTCCCCCCAAAGCTCTATTCGATAAGGATTCTCTTGGGTCAGGTCAAATATATCCATAATACCGCCACGAATGGCAAACTGCCCCGGCTGCTCCACCTGATACACCTTCTCATACCCCAGCTCCACCAGCTTATAGGCAAGTGCCTTTTCCTCCAGCACATCCCCCTTTTCCACCCGCAGGATATCCTTTTCCTCATCCCACATCACCTGTGGCGTCATCAGTGCCGCATAAGTGGTAATCAGGGTAAAGGGCTTCTTCTCCGCGATTCTGCGCAGTGCCCTGACACGCTCCTTCGTCAGCTGATTGCCGTGAATATCCGCCTGAAAGAAAATCAAATCCTTGGCCGGATAGAGTAATACATTTCTGTCATAAAACTTATACTCCTCATAGAGCTCCCTGGCTTTTATGTCACTATAAGTAACGATGACCTTATATGCAAAGCCATCGCTGATTCCATACATCATATGAAGCTTCTGAGAGTCCACACACCCGCTTACGGATATGGGGGTGTCCCCATGTGAAATACATTCTTTTATCTGCTCGTATTCAGAAAGCTCCCGAAAGGGAGCCAGTAGTGCCTGCATAATTACCTCTTTCTCTGCTTATGATACATTGCCATTATGGTGAGTGCAGGTGTTTGCTTAGGAGTGATATGTCCTTTGAAGACACATTCTCATTCCGTGAAAAACGTAGCGGTACTAAGCTCGAAAAAACCTCGCCAAGTGCCGACGTTTTTCAAGGGTCTTCAAAGAACATGTCACTCCTAAGCAAACACCTGCACTCACCATAATGGCAACGCATGCCACCCCAACTTATTTCTGTATTGATTTGGTATTATACTTGTTCATAGCCGCCGCTGCATCACCACGCATCATCAGCTTAATGGCATCTGCTGCGCGCTCGATGGACTCGTCCAGCACAGGACGCTCTTCCTTGGAGAAATGTCCCAGTACCCAATCTGCAAGGTCATATCCCTTGGGCTTCTCACCCACGCCCATCTTCACCCGGAGAAATTTATCATGTCCCAGATGCTGGATAATATTCTTCAGACCATTGTGCCCACCGGCACTGCCCTTGATGCGGATACGGATATTCCCCGGCTCTAAGCTGATATCATCCGAAATCACAATCAGCTCATTCTCCTCGTCCACCTTATAATAGTCTATGAGCTCTCTCACACTTTCACCACTTAAATTCATATATGTCTGGGGCCTTGCTAAAATCACCTTCTGCCCATCCAGCACGCCCTTGCCGATAAGGGCCTTGTGCTTTCGCTCAGCTACATCAATGCCCGCCTCGTCGGCCAGCTTATCGATTACCTCGAAGCCGATGTTGTGTCTTGTATTTACATATTCCCTGCCCGGGTTGCCCAGGCCTACGATGATTATCATACTTTGGTTCCTCTTTGCTTAGATTTCTTTCATATTCTTCACTTTACATGATGACGGAAATTTCGTCCAGCTATTCTTTTACAAATACTGCCTTCCCCCCCCACGCGCTAAAAGCTCCGATGCAGTACCCATGGGCTATTCACTCATAGCCTTTTCTACCGCTCCCCTTGTATAAAGCTTCGCTTTCGCTCCGTCTATGATGGGGTTGATTTTTCCTTCCTTAACCATGTAAGATAGGTTCTGTCTGGAACATTGCAGCATCTCACAAGCCTGTGTCGTATCCACTACATTCCGCCGCACAAAACCATAGAAGTCATCCCCCGAAAGTGGCAAAAGACTTCCTGCTGCTCTCAAATCCGTAATCTCTACTTCTATCGAGTCATTGAACACAACACTGTATCCTCCAGCTCCTACCTTTACACTATCAAGCAATCTTCGGTTCTGTAAAACATAAACCATATCCCTATATCGTTCCATCAACTTCTCAAGCTGCACTTTCCGTACCGTATCATCCCTAAACAGACATATCAGCTCGCCATCCTTCGTAGGGAAACACTCCCATACATTCCCCCTGCTCCGCTCCATAATATCTCCGGGAATGTCTTCCGGTTCAATCGATGTAATATAACAATGGTCCTGTGCGCATCTGCCCTTTGATAAACCCAATAATGCCATCTCATTATAGTTCAGCAGCTTATGATTTTTAAGTATACTCCCAATATTCTGCCTGCCGCTGGGTATTATCCTTTCTTCCACCCACAGCTGACTAATTTGATGAGGAATCGTATATTTTCCCTTCCTAACCAAACCTTGAAATAATAATGGGGCTGACCATTCACTCAAGTCACTGCATAGTTCTATAATAAACTTCTCTGCTTTTTCATAATAAAACAAATAACCTATCGCTGTTACTCTATCCAATTCCTCGTCATAAATCGCATAACTTTTCATATTCACACCACCTTGACCAAAGCATATTCCATATCTTTTCCCGATGCACCTCTGACAATACCTGTTCCAAATCTTTAAATAGAATCTCCCTATGCTTCTTCTCCAGCTTAGCCTGAAAAACCTTCCCCTTATCCTTAATCAATTTTAGATTCTCTAATGTAGAACGTCCACCAATAAAATTTTGACACGGCTTATCTGACATTACATCAAACTGCTCTATCTCTTCATCACCATAGCAAGTGCATAGCAGAGATAACCCATGATCAAACAAAGGCGCAATTCTTATCCTGTGCATTCGCCCATCTCGAAGCACCTCTATATTGGCTCCGTGCCTATCCCTATTCAATATCAGATAGTCAACCGCAAGCATCACATCAATATAATGCTGCCAACCCTGTTTTACACAAAAATCATAACGCGATTCTTCCGTTTCTCTGTTAATCTGATAGAAATTGTCCAGTGCTGCCTTGGCTTCTCCACGCTTCTTAAAATCCTTTGATGCACACAGCCATGTATCATACCTTTTCCCATCAATTTCAATATCTGCATGAATAAGCTCGTAACTAAGATGCTCTACCCCCAATATAGTGAGCAATCTGTCTACAATAATTTCGTTCACGCACTCATGCCCTATGATTCCCTTCTCACTATCATAGCCGGATAATTTATAATATATTTTCTCACCGGAAATCGTTGACTGTGATTTTAAAAATGTACCCGCTGTGCCACTTGAGCTTCTCACATGGGACCATCTTAAATAGGTTAAATCTTGCTTGGTTACTATTACATTGTCAT
This sequence comes from uncultured Acetatifactor sp., assembly GCA_964582515.1. Lineage (GTDB taxonomy): Bacteria > Bacillota > Clostridia > Lachnospirales > Lachnospiraceae > Acetatifactor. Next base: position 5,110 of record CAZOSU010000189.1, read on the forward strand.
ACATAGTATTGTCCTCCGCGGTAGTACTTATATTTTTATTATATACATTTATTTGACGCGCGTCAAATAAATATCGTTAAATCTGCATTAAAAAGAAGCACCGGATTTCTACAATGCTTACAATAATGCAAGAGAGCCGGATTTCTCCGACTCCCCCAAGTATGTATCTGCAAACCCATACCCCAATTGTTGATTATCTAGGTTTTGAATTGCGTCAGATAATACAAGTGCTAATCTTGAAGTTGACTTGAATATTAAATTATTCTTATCAGAATTTTTCAGCTGGACAATTATCCCGACTTCGTTCTAATACCAATGTATCAACTCACACTCTGAACCGTCTATGTGAAATACTTGACTGTCGTTTAGAAGAAGTCGCAATCTACAAAAAGTAATGTTTCTATTTTTTCAAAGGATAACACTTATTTTTTTGCCAAAACAACAGCATCTCCTTTTTTTAAAAAAAGAATTAAATTTAAGGATATGTTTTAGAAATATAATTG